>JAUIJO010000016.1 GCA_030431185.1 Gammaproteobacteria bacterium
GACCCCGCCGTCCAGCGGCCTCTCGCTGGGCGTGATCCTGATCAACGTGCTGCCCTGGCTGCTGTTCATCGGCATCTGGATCTATTTCATGCGGCAGATGCAGCAGGGCGGCAGCAAGGGGGCGATGAGCTTCGGCAAGTCGCGCGCCAAGATGCAGGGCGAGAACGAGGTCAAGGTGACCTTCGCCGACGTCGCCGGTTGCGAGGAAGCCAAGGAAGAAGTGGAGGAACTGGTCGAGTTCCTGCGCGATCCCTCGCGCTTCCAGAA
This sequence comes from Gammaproteobacteria bacterium, assembly GCA_030431185.1. Lineage (GTDB taxonomy): Bacteria > Pseudomonadota > Gammaproteobacteria > Xanthomonadales > Xanthomonadaceae > Marilutibacter. The sequence continues at coordinate 268 of JAUIJO010000016.1, forward strand.
GCTCGGCGGCAAGATCCCGCGCGGCGTGCTGATGGTCGGCCCGCCGGGCACCGGCAAGACCCTGCTGGCGCGTGCGATCGCCGGCGAGGCCAAGGTGCCGTTCTTCAGCATCTCCGGCTCCGATTTCGTCGAGATGTTCGTCGGCGTCGGCGCCAGCCGCGTGCGCGACATGTTCGAGCAGGCCAAGAAGCACGCGCCGTGCATCATCTTCATCGACGAGATCGACGCCGTCGGCCGCCATCGTGGCGCCGGACTGGGCGGCGGCCACGACGAGCGCGAGCAGACCCTCAACCAGCTGCTGGTGGAGATGGACGGCTTCGAGGGGGGCGAGGGCGTGATCGTCATCGCCGCGACCAACCGTCCCGACGTGCTCGACCCGGCCCTGCTGCGTCCCGGTCGCTTCGACCGCCAGGTCGTGGTCGGCCTGCCCGACGTCAAGGGCCGCGAGCAGATCCTGCGCGTGCACATGCGCAAGCTGCCCATCGCCGACGACGTCGAGCCGATGACGATCGCCCGCGGCACGCCCGGTTTCTCCGGCGCGGACCTGGCGAACCTGTGCAACGAGGCGGCGCTGTTCGCCGCGCGCGAGAACGCCCGCGAAGTGCGCATGGAGTTCTTCGACAAGGCACGCGACAAGATCCTGATGGGCGCCGAGCGCCGCTCGATGGCGATGAGCGAGGACGAGAAGAAGCTCACCGCCTACCACGAGGCGGGCCACGCCATCGTCGGCCGCGTCGTGCCCGAGCACGACCCGGTCTACAAGGTCACCATCATCCCGCGCGGTCGCGCCCTGGGCGTGACGATGTACCTGCCCGAGGGCGACAAGTATTCGATGAACCGCGTCGCGATCGAGTCGCAGTTGTGCTCGCTGTACGGTGGCCGCGTCGCCGAGGAGCTGATCTTCGGCGCCGACAAGGTCACCACGGGCGCGTCCAACGACATCGAGCGCGCGACCAAGATGGCCCGCAACATGGTCACCAAGTGGGGCCTGTCCGACGAGATGGGACCGATCGCCTACAGCGAGGACGAGGACGAGGTGTTCCTCGGCCGTTCTGTGACGCAGCACAAGAGCGTCTCGGACGAGACCGCGCGCAAGATCGACACCGTGGTGCGCGGCATCCTCGACAAGGCCTACGACGAGACCACCCGGATCCTCAAGGGCAACCTCGACAAGCTGCACGTCATGGCCGAGGCCCTGTTGCAGTACGAGACCATCGACGCGCACCAGATCAACGAGATCATGGCCGGTCGCGATCCCGGTCCTCCCGCCGACTGGGTGAAGTCGGGCCGCGTGTCGAAGGACGACGCGGGCACGCCGCCGCCGGGGGCGGTGGTCGGGCCCGCCGCCCAGACCTGACGGTCACGGGTCCCCGCGGGGACGCTTGCCTCGTTCGACGTGAAAGGCCAGAGTGCGTCTCTGGCCTTTTTCTTTGGCCCCGCGTGGGCTTGGGAGCATCCGATGGACGACAGGAAGCACGGCACCGGGAAGTCCTGCGACGCACTGGGCAGGCATGCGGGCGCCGGTCTCGCGATCGGCATCGGCAGCGGCATCGCCATCGGCTCGGGCGTCGGCCTGGCGATGGGCAATCATGCGCTCGGCATCTGCCTGGGACTTGGCATCGGTGCCGGGCTGGGGTCTGCGCTGGCCGCCGCCTACGCGGCCAAACCCCCCAGGGACGGTCGATAGCCGTGTTCGACATCGCGCCGCGCCTCGACTGCAAGGGTCGTCCGCTGGTACTGGACCGCACCCGGGTGATGGGCATCGTCAATGCCACCCCCGACTCGTTCTCCGATGGCGGCGATCACGCCGGCGTGGACGCTGCCGTGGCGCATGGCCTGGCACTGGCCGGGGAGGGGGCCGACCTGCTGGACGTTGGCGGTGAATCCACCCGTCCGGGGGCGGACGAAGTGCCGGTCGACGAGGAAATCGCGCGCGTCGTGCCGGTGATCGAACGCCTGGTCGCGCAGCTGTCCGTGCCGGTGTCCGTCGACACCTCCAAGCCGGAGGTGATGCGAGCGGCCGTCGCGGCGGGCGCCTGCATGATCAACGACGTCCGCGCGTTGCGCCTCGAGGGTGCGCTGGAGGCGGCCGCCGATTGCGGGGTGCCGGTGGTGCTGATGCACATGCAGGGCGAACCGCGCTCGATGCAGGCCGCGCCCGTCTACGACGACGTCGTGGCCGAGGTGCAGCGCTTCCTGGCCGAACGGGTGTTCGCGGCCGAGATGGCGGGCATCGACAAGAAGCGCATCGTGGTCGACCCGGGCTTCGGCTTCGGCAAGACGCTCGAACACAACCTCGCCCTGCTCGCGCAGTTGCGACGACTCGAGGCGCTCGGCGTGCCGATCCTCGCGGGCCTGTCGCGCAAGCGCAGCATCGGCGAACTGACCGGTCGGGAGGCGCCACGCGACCGCATGCACGGGTCGGTGGCCGCGCACCTGCTCGCCGCCCAGCGTGGCGCGCGCATCGTGCGCGTGCACGACGTCGCCGCCACCGTCGACGCGCTGAAGGTCTGGGAGGCGGTCGCCGCGATGCCCGCACCGCCTCCGGCGGGAGCCGCGACCACGCGCTCGTGGCCCGCAGAGGATTGACATTCGCACCTTGCGCAGGGTGCCGGCCCGCGAGAGACAGGTGCATGAACAGGTGGCCAAATAATCGCCACGCAAGCCAGGGGCCCCGTGGCTGGGGCGTATCGCGGGGTTGTCCACAGGTTCGTCCGGTCGCTTGTCCACAGGCTCTGTGAACAACCGAGGCTGAACGAAAACTGCATCTGCGCTAGGCTGGCCCATTCGCGCGTCGCCCGAGGCGGCGCCCACTCGCTTCAAGTCACGGGGGAACCTGTTGCCTATGACAGCCAGCACGCCGCTACTGGTTACGTTCTCGATCTACCTCGCCGCCGTCGTCCTGATCGGACTCGTCGCGTGGAAATCGACCAAGAATTTCGACGATTACATCCTCGGGGGGCGCTCGCTGGGGCCCTTCGTGGTCGCTCTCGCGGCCGGTGCCTCCGACATGAGCGGCTGGCTGTTGATGGGCCTGCCGGGTGCGATGTACCTGGGCGGCGTGTCGGAGGGCTGGATCGCCTTCGGCCTCGTCCTGGGCGCATGGATCAACTGGAAGTACATCGCCGGACCGCTGCGCGTCTACACCGAGCGCACCGGCAACGCACTGACGATCCCCGACTACTTCACCCACCGTTTCCAGGATCGCGACCGCATCCTGCGCGTCCTGTCGGCGCTGGTGATCCTGGTGTTCTTCGCCGTCTACTGCGCTTCGGGCGTGGTCGCCGGCGCCCGACTGTTCGAATCCGTGTTCGGGCTGCCCTATAGCGAGGCCCTGTGGTGGGGCGCGGGCGCGACGATCCTCTACACGCTGGTGGGCGGCTTCCTCGCGGTGAGCTGGACCGACACGCTGCAGGCGACGCTGATGTTCTTCGCGCTGTTGCTGACGCCGGTCATCGTCATCATGACCAACGGCGGCTACGAAGCCAGCGTGGCGCTCATCCGCCAGGCCGACCCGGGCAACCTGGACTGGTTCCGGGGCGGCGAGCTGGGCTTCGTCGGCATCGTGTCGCTGCTGGCCTGGGGCCTCGGGTACTTCGGGCAGCCGCATATCCTGGCGCGCTTCATGGCGGCCGACAGCATCCGCACCATCCCGGTGGCGCGTCGCATCGGCATGACCTGGATGATCCTCTGCCTGGCCGGCTCGCTCGCGGTGGGCTTCTTCGCGATCGCGTACTTCGCCGCCAATCCCGGCCAGGCCGAAGGCGTCAACGAGAACTCCGAACGCGTCTTCATCGAGCTGTCCAACCTGCTGTTCAATCCCTGGGTGGCGGGCGTGCTGCTGTCGGCGATCCTCGCCGCGGTGATGAGCACCCTGTCGTGCCAGTTGCTGGTGTGTTCGAGCGTGATGACCGAGGACTTCTACCGCGGCTTCATCCGCAACGGTGCGAGCCAGCGCGAGCTGGTCTGGGTGGGCCGCATCTCGGTGGGCCTGATCGCGCTGCTGGCCCTGTGGCTGGCCCGGGATCCCGACAGCCGCGTCCTCGGCCTGGTCAGCTATGCATGGGCCGGCTTCGGCGCGGCGTTCGGACCGGTGGTGCTGATCTCGCTGTTCTGGGAGCGCATGACCCGCAACGGTGCGCTGGCGGGCATCGTGCTGGGCGCCGGCACGGTCATCGCATGGAAGCAGGTCGCGGTGCAGCAGTTCGGCTCCGGCCTGTACGAGATGGTGCCGGGCTTCATCGTCGCCACCGTGGGCATCGTCGTGGTCAGCCTGCTGGATCGCAAGGGACCGACCGACGAGATGAAGGCCAGGCACCAGCAGGTCCGCGCCTCGTTGCGCGAGACCGGCTACTGACCGGCTGACGGTCGGGGTCCGCGATGGCCGACATGGCGGCGGGTGATGTCTCCCGGGGCGACACCCGTCCGCTGGCCATTGCGCTGATGGGCCCTACCGCGTCGGGCAAGACCGCGCTCGCGCTCGAGTGGGCCGAGCGCCTCGGCGGCGAGGTGGTCAGCGTCGATTCGGCGCTGGTCTACCGCCGCCTCGACATCGGCTCGGCCAAGCCGTCCGCCGAGGAACGGGAACGCGTCCCGCACCACCTGCTCGACCTGCGCGAACCCTGGGAGCCGTATTCGGCGGCGGAGTTCGCCGTCGACGCCCGCCGTGCGATGGAAGGCATCCGCGCGCGGGGTCGCATTCCGGTGCTGGCGGGCGGCACCGGCCTGTACTTCCAGGCACTGTTGAGGGGCCTGTCGCCGATGCCCGGCGCCGACGCAGGCACGCGCGCCGCGATCGAGGCCGAGGCGTCCCGGCGCGGCTGGGGCGAACTGCATGCGGAACTCGCTTCCATCGACCCGCTCGCCGCCGCGCGGATCCACGCCACCGACGCGCAGCGCATCCAGCGGGCCCTGGAGGTCTGGCGCCTGTCCGGTCGCACCATCAGCGACTGGCAACGTGAACGATCCCCGCGCCTGCCGTACCGGGTGCTGAGGCTGGTCCTGTGTCCCGCCGAGCGCGCCACGCTGCACGCGCGCATCGCCCGGCGTTTCGACATGATGCTGGATGGCGGATTCCTCGACGAAGTCCGCGGGCTGCGCGCGCTTCCGGCCCTGCGCGACCATCGCGCGCCGCTCGAGTTGCCGGCGATCCGCGCCGTCGGGTACCGGCAGGCATGGGAATACCTGGACGGGGCGGGGGACGCCGCGGATTTCCGCGACCGCGGCATCTTCGCGACGCGGCAACTGGCGAAGCGGCAGGTCACCTGGCTGCGCGGCCAGCTCGACGCCCGCTGGTTCGACCCGGAGACGGACCGGGCGGCACTGGAAGCGGCGCTGCGCCTGTTCATTCCGGGCTGAAGCCGCGCCCGGTTTGCCCTAAGTTGCACTTTTCGCTAAATCCAGCCCCAGTCACGTCGCGCAGCGCCGCACTTGCGTTACCATCGGCCGGTCGCCGCCATGGGGAGCGTGACCGGCGACGGGCTCCGCACGGCGGGCACGCCCTCCTATAACTAGAACTTTGCTGGGGAAAATTTGATGTCCAAGGGACAGTCTTTGCAGGATCCATTCCTGAATGCACTTCGTCGCGAGCGCGTGCCGGTCTCGGTCTACCTGGTCAACGGCATCAAGCTGCAGGGCACCATCGAATCCTTCGACCAGTTCGTGGTGCTGCTGCGCAACACCGTGAGCCAGATGGTCTACAAGCATGCGATCTCCACCGTGGTCCCGGCACGCAACGTGCGCGTGGGTCCCGGAGGCGGCTACGTGCAGACCGGGCAGGGCGAGGGCGGCAACGGCGGCGTTGCGGTGGACGACGACGAGAACGAATGAAAGCGGGAGCATGACAGCGCGTGTTTGAGAGATCCCGCAAGGGCGAGCATGCGCTGTTGATCCAGCCCCACGCCGGCGGACCGCCGGACGAGGACCTGCTGGAGGAATTCGCCGACCTGGCCCGCTCCGCCGGCGCCAGCGTCGCGGCGTTGCTGACGGCCCGGATCGACAAGCCCAGCCCGGCGACGCTCATCGGCAGCGGCAAGCTCGAAGAGGTCAAGGCCGCGGCCGAGGCCAGCGGCGCCGACCTGATCCTGGTCAACCATGCGCTCAGTCCGGTGCAGGAGCGCAACCTCGAGCGCGCCCTGCAGCGGCGCGTGGTGGATCGCACCGGTCTCATCCTCGACATCTTCGCCCAGCGTGCGCAGAGCCACGAAGGCAAGCTGCAGGTGGAGCTGGCGCAGTTGCGCCACGTCGCCACCCGGCTGGTGCGCGGCTGGACCCACCTCGAGCGCCAGCGCGGCGGTTCCATCGGCCTGCGCGGACCCGGCGAAACGCAGCTGGAAACCGATCGCCGACTGCTGCAGAAGCGGGTCGACATCCTGCAGAAGCGCCTCGAGAAGGTCGAGGTGCAGCGGACCCAGATGCGTCGCGCGCGGGTGCGCAGCGAACTCCCTCGCGTGGCCCTGGTGGGCTACACCAATGCCGGCAAGTCCACGCTGTTCAACACGCTGACCGGTGCGCAGGCCTACGCCGACGACCGCCTGTTCGCCACGCTCGACCCGACCGTGCGCCGGATCGAACTGTCCGGCGGCAGCGCAGTGCTGGCCGACACGGTGGGGTTCGTGCGCGACCTGCCGCACGAGCTGGTCGCCGCGTTCCGCTCCACGCTGTCGGAGGCCCGCGAGGCGGACCTGTTGCTGCATGTCGTCGATGCCGCGGACCCGGCCCGGCATGAACGCATCGCCCAGGTGGACGCCGTGCTGGCCGAAGTCGGCGCGGGCGAGCTGCCGCAGGTGCTGGTGTTCAACAAGATCGATCGCCTCGCCGAACCCGTCGAGCCGGTGGACGATTCCCCCGGGGCCGATGCGCCGGCGGGCGAGCCGCGCCGCTTCGCGCCACGCCTGGACCGTCCCGCGGGCGGCCGCCCGCGCGTCTGGTTGTCCGCGCGCGAGGACCAGGGACTGGACCTGCTGCGGCAGGCCCTGGTGGAAGCGCTGGAGCTGCGGCATGTCGCAGGACGGCTACGGATCCCCCCGCAGGCCGCCAGGCTGCGTGCGCGCCTGCACGAGCTGGGCGTGGTGCGAGGCGAGCAGGGCGACGAGGACGGGTGGCAGGTCGAGGTCGACATGGCGATCAGCGACCTCCAGCGCCTGTTCGTGCAACCCCACGGCGAATGGCTGAGGCCGCTGGTCGAGGCCGCGGGCCTGGACCGGGACGACGAGGACGCGTTTCCCTGACGGCGGTCGCCTGCCGGCGCCGGCATGCCGGTGCTGGCCGGATCCGGGGCTTGCTTGAGCGCCGACCTGCCCCCACCTAGAATCGACCGATGCCGAAATGCGGCGGGGTGCATCCCGTCCCGGCCACGAATTCCGAACATGGAGCAGGCATGGCCTGGAACACCCCCGGCAGCAACAATTCCGGCAACGGCAACCGGCCGTCGCGACGACCCTCCGGTGGAGGCGGCCTCGACGCCGTCCTCGACCAGCTCCGTGGACTGTTCAGTGGCGGCGGCGGTGCCGGCGGCATCGGCCGCTGGGTGCTGTTGCTGGTGGGCCTCTGGCTGGCCTTCAACTGCTTCGTGCTGATCGCCGAGACCGAACGTGGCGTGGTCCTGCGCTTCGGACAGTTCTCCCGGGTGATGCAGCCCGGCCCGCACTTCAAGATGCCGTGGCCGCTCGAGCGCGTCACCAAGGTCAAGGCGACCCAGATCCGCACCATGAGCGACAACGTGCCGGTGCTGACCAGCGACGAGAACATCGTCCACGTCGAGATCAACGTGCAGTACCAGGTCAACGATCCGCAGCAGTACCTGTTCGGTACCCGCGATCCCGACGAGGTCCTGCGCCAGGCCGCGCTCAGCACCATGCGCGAGCAGGTCGGCCGTTCGACCCTCGACACCGTGCTCGGTGCCCGCAATGCGCTGGCCGTTTCGTCGCGCGAGCAGTTGCAGGCCTCGCTGGACGCGTACCGCACCGGCCTGATCGTGACCGAGCTCAACCTGCCCAATGCGCGACCGCCCGAGCAGGTCAAGCCGGCGTTCGACGACGTCAACAGCGCCCAGCAGGAGCGCGAGCGCCTGATCAGCGAAGCGCGCGCCTATGCCGCCAAGGTGGTGCCCGAGGCGCGCGGTGGCGCGGCGCGGATCCGCACCGAGGCCGAGGGTTACAAGACCGCGAAGGTCGCCAAGGCCAATGGTGACGCGGACCGCTTCTCGCTGCTGGTCGACCAGTACAAGCAGGCACCGGAAGTCACCCGCAAGCGCCTGTGGCTCGAAACCGTGCAGGAAGTGATGGCGAACAACAACAAGATCGTCGGCGGCGATTCGCGGCAACTGATCTATGCGCCCATGGGCGGCGCCAGGACCGGGGGTTCTGCCCCGGCCGTGTCGCCCGAAATGCTGGCACCCGCCCTGAGCACGCCCGACCCGGCCCCGGCGCGATCGACCCGTAGTGGCCGCACGCCGCGTCCCGAAGGCCGAGAGGAGGCCCGTCAATGAAGGCTCCCGTCTGGATTGCCGTGATCGTCGCGGTGCTGTTCGCGCTGCTGGGCTCGGTCTTCGTGGTCAAGGAAGGCGAGACCGCCATCGTCCTCAACCTCGGTCGCGTCTCCCGTGCCGACCTCGGCCCCGGCCTGCACTTCAAGGTGCCGCTGGTGGAGAACGCGCTGGTGTTCGACCGCCGCCTGCAGGTGCTCGACAGCAGCCCGGAGCGCTACCTGACCTCGGAGCGCAAGGACGTCCAGGTCGACTTCTTCTCCATCGGCCTGATCGCCGACGCGACCGCCTTCTTCCGCGCGACCGGCGGCGACGAGAGCGTCGCGGTCGCCCGGCTGGTGCCGATCGTCAAGGATTCGCTGCGCAACGAGATCAACGCCCGCACCCTGCAGCAGGTGGTGTCCGGCGACCGTTCCGAGATCATCGAGGCGCAGCTGGGCAAGATCAACGAGGGCGCGGCGACGCTGGGCGTGCGCATCATCGACCTGCGCATCAAGCAGATCGACCTGCCCACCGACAGCGAGGTCATCACCAACGTGTTCGCGCGCATGAGCGCGCAGCGCCGCCAGGTGGCCAGTGCGCTGCGTGCCGAGGGCGAGGAGCAGGCGCGGACCATCCGGGCGCAGGCCGACCGCGAGCAGACCGTGATCCTGGCCGAGGCCGAGCGCGACGCCCAGCGCCTGCGGGGCGCCGGGGACGCGGAAGCGGCCCAGACCTACGCCCAGGCGGCGAACAAGGATCCGGCGTTCTATGCCTTCCAGCGCAGCCTTGAGGCCTATCGACGCTCGTTCGCCGATGGCGAGGCGCTGATCGTGCTGGACCGGGACGACCCGTTCCTGCAGTACCTCGAGAACGATCGCTGAAGTGAGCGATGCGCTGCTGTCGGCGATCTGCCTGGTCGCCGTACTGGAAGGGCTGTTCCTGTTCGTGGCCCCCGACGGCTGGCGGCGGGCCGCCGAACAGCTCCATGCGATGCCCAACCGGCAGTTGCGCGTGGTCGGGGCGCTCTCCATCGCCCTGGGCCTGCTGGCGCTGTGGTGGGTCCGCCGCTGAGCCGGCCCGGTCGGGGTTTCCCGGCCGCCGCCTGAACCGCCCGACGCCTGCACGCGCCCTTCACGCCGCAAGGCTGGCCCCCGCCCCTCGAAACCCGGATAATGCACAAAAGCCGGATGGGCCCGCTCGTCGACGAGTCGCCCGCCGGCTTTTTCCGTGTCCGGCCCGCGCCCTCGAGGCTGCGGCCATCCCCCAGCGGCTGCGGCCGCCCACCCCCTACATCTGCGGAGTACAACCGTCATGGGTCAGTCAGTCGTCGTTCTCGGTGCCCAGTGGGGCGATGAAGGCAAGGGCAAGATCGTCGATCTGCTGACCGAGGAAATCGGCGCCGTCGTCCGCTTCCAGGGCGGGCACAATGCCGGCCATACCCTCGTCATCAACGGCAAGAAGACGGTCCTGCACCTGATTCCCTCCGGCATCCTGCGCGAAGGCGCGCTGTGCCTGATCGGCAATGGCGTGGTGCTCAGCCCCGCGGCGTTGCGCAAGGAGATCGACGAGCTGGAGGCGACCGGGGTCGACGTGCGCTCGCGCTTGAAGATCAGTCCGGCGACGCCGCTGATCATGCCGTACCACATCGCCCTGGACCAGGCGCGCGAGAAGGCGGCCGGCGGCAAGGCCATCGGCACCACCGGCCGCGGCATCGGTCCCGCATACGAGGACAAGGTCGCCCGTCGCGGCATCCGGGTCGCCGACCTGCATTATCCCGAGCAGTTGGCCGAGAAGCTGCGCACGGCGCTCGACTACCACAACTTCGTCCTGACGAAGTACCTCGGCGTCGACGCGGTGGACTACCAGAAGACCCTCGACGAGGCGCTCGAGTTCGGCGAGTACGTGCAGCCGATGAAGTCCGACGTCGCCGGCATCCTCCACGAGCTGCGCAAGCAGGGCAAGCGCGTGCTGTTCGAGGGCGCGCAGGGCTCGCTGCTCGACATCGACCATGGCACCTACCCGTACGTGACCTCGTCCAACACGACCGTGGGCGGCGCGCTGGCCGGCGCGGGCGTGGGCGCCGACGCGATCGACTACGTGCTCGGCATCTGCAAGGCCTACGCGACGCGCGTGGGTGGCGGCCCGTTCCCGACCGAGCTGCACGACGAGATCGGCCAGGGCATCCGCGATCGCGGGCAGGAATACGGTGCCACCACCGGCCGTCCGCGTCGTTGCGGCTGGATCGATATCGTGGCCCTCAAGCGCGCCGTGGCGATCAATGGCATCACCGGCCTGTGCATCACCAAGCTCGACGTGCTCGACGGCATGGACACGCTGAAGATCTGCATCGCCTACGAATACCGCGGCAAGCGCACCGAGTACGCGCCGCTCGACGCGGCCGGGTGGGAGGAGTGCACGCCGGTGTACCTGGAGTTCCCGGGCTGGGAAGAGAATACCCACGGCATCACCGAATGGGAGCAGCTGCCTGCTGCCGCGCGCGCCTACCTGCGCGCGCTCGAGGAACTGGCCGGTTGTCCGCTCGCCATCGTTTCGACCGGGCCCGACCGCGCCCATACCATGGTGCTGCAGGATCCGTTCGCCTGAGCCAGCCGCCTGGCATGTCGATGAAAGCCCCGCCCTGGCGGGGCTTTTTTCTGGCGCGTCCTGCAGTCGCGGAGCGCCCGCCTTGTGCCGCCCAGGGGCCGTTGCCGGTCCACGGCCTTCGCCGGACGGACGGCACGGGCCTTCCCGCGGCGCCGGGTGGCCGTTCCTGCCCTGAACCCGCGTTGGACCCGATGGAGGGGTTCGCGACGCCGCGGCATTGCGTGGCTCGCCGCCAGGGCAGGCGACCCTCCAGCGCACTCCACAGGGGACCATCCCGGCCGGTCGCGGCGGGCATCTTGGCGTCACATGCCGTCCAGGGAGGGACGCGGCAGCGGAGAGCGGCCTCATGCCAGCGGGGAGACCGGGCTACCACGCGTTCATCAGCTACAGCCACGCCGACCGGGGCTGCGCCCGATGGTTGCACCGCGCCCTGGAGGGGTATCGGCTGCCATCCCGGCTGGTCGGGCGCGAAACCGGTTTGGGTCCGGTGCCCGCGACGCTGTCGCCGATCTTCAAGGACAGGGAGGACCTCGGTGCCGCCGCCGACCTGTCGGCCGAGTTGCAGTCGGCGTTGGCCGCCAGCCGCTTCCTGGTCGTCATCGCCTCGCCGTCCTCCGCGCGCTCGCGCTGGGTCAACGAAGAGATCCGCAGCTTCAAGCAGACCCATGGCGACGATCGCGTGCTGGTGCTGGTCACGGAAGGCGAGCCGGGCGCCAGCCGGCTGCCCGGACGCGAACGTCAGGAGTGTTTCGCCGACGCGCTCCGTTTCCATGTCGACGCTTCGGGCGAGATCACCGACGTGCCGGCCGAACCCATCGCAGCCGACCTGCGCCCGGAAGGGGATGGCAAGCGCCTGGCGCTGTTGAAACTGGTCGCGGGGATGACCGGCCTCCGGCTGGACGACCTGGTCCAGCGCGAGTCCCAGCGCCGCCAGCGACGCCTGGCCTGGGTCGCCACGGCAGCGACGATCGGCATGCTGGCAATGGGTGGCCTTGCGTTGATGGCGATGCAGGCCCGCGACGAAGCACAACGCCAGCGGGCCCAGGCCGAGGGCATGATCGAATTCATGCTGACCGAGCTGCGCGGCAAGCTCGAGCCCGTCGGCCGGCTCGACGTCATGGACAGCGTCGGGCAACGCGCGATGGCCTATTACGGAGAGCAGCAGCCCGAGCGCCTGGATGCGGACGCACTGGGGCGTCGCTCCCGCGCCCTGCTGCTGGTCGGCGAGGTCCGCAACCTGCGCGGTGACCTCGATGGCGCATTGGCGACCTACCAGCGCGCCGCGGAAACGACGGCCGAACAACTGCGCCGCGACCCGGTCAACCCGAATCGCCTGTTCGACCACGCGCAGAGCGTGTTCTGGGTGGGCTACATCGCCTGGCAACGCGGGGACGCACCGCGCGCGCGACGCCATTTCACCGCATACCGGCAGCTGGCGACACGACTGACCCGCCTTGAGCCGAACAACGACGACTGGCTGACCGAACGCACCTACGCCGATACCAACCTGGGGGCGCTCGAGCTCAGCCAGGACCTGCCGACCGAGGCCATCGCCCATTTCGATCGCGCGCTGCAGGGCTGGACGGAGCTGCGCGACCGCAGCGGCGGTGGCGCCGAGCAGTCGTACCAGATGGCGCAGACGCTGGCCTGGAAGGCCGATGCCAAACGCCGGCTCGGCGATACCGCCGGCGCGTACGCGCTGCGTCGCGAGGAGGCGGCCGGGTACCGGGCGCTGCTGGTGGACGACCCCAGGAACACGAAGCTGCGCGAGGCCTTGTCGGTGTCGCTGGTGCGCGCGGCACAGCTCGAACTCGACCGCGGCAACGACGACCTGGCGGCGGGACTGGCCGCGGAAGGCATGGAGACCATCGAGGCGCTGCGGAGCCAGGACCCCGGCAACCACCTGTGGCTTGAAATGGCGGTGAAATCCGCCAACGTGCGTGCCGAATCGCTGATGCTGGCCGGCGACTGGGAGCGCGCGCGCGAGGTCAATGCGCGGGCGCTGGCGGGCGCCGCCGAGCTGGTGGAGGGCGACGCGAGCGTGGCCGCGTGGCGCACCGACTGCCTGCTGCCCGCCCGCTGGATGCAGGCGGCGATCCTGATGGCGCGGGGCGAACACGACGCCGCGGCGTCGCGGCTGGCGCGCTTCGTGGCCGATTTCCAGGCGGACGCCGACGCCAAGTCGCCGGATGCCCGCTTCGGCTGGCTGATGGCGCAGCTGCTGTCGGCCCGCAACGCCACGCAGCGGGGCGACGCCGACACCCGCGAACGGGCCCTGGCGACGGCCCGGGCCTATCTGGGTTCGCTGGAGGCCGCCCACGATTCGCGCTTCCGCGCGGCAGGACAGTGGTTGTCCGGCGACACCGCCACGACCCCCTCGACGCCCGGGCCCGCCGAGGAGGATGCCTACCGTCTGTCGGCCCTGATCACCGAAGTTCCCAACCGGAGATAGACCATGGGCACCAAGCAGGACATGACCCTCAGCATCCAGGTGACCGTCAGCGGAACCGTCGACGCGTCCGGCGACTTCACCGCCACGGCGACGTATGCGCAACTGGCCAGCGACCCTCCGAGCGATGAGGTCGTGCATTCGGACGGCAGCGTCCACCTCGATCACATGGCATTCGATGGCAAGCACTACAACAAGCAGACCGACATCACCTTCCAGCTCGCCGGGACGGTCGTCGACGCCGAAGGGAACTCATTGCCCTTCAGCTTCCCGGTGGATCCGGCGCAGGCCATTCTGATCACCGGGCGCGACGGCAAGGGCGTCGACGGACTGACGCCCGTCGCGGGCGACAGCGTCCAGAGCGTGTTGCTCGACGACGAGGACAAGAAGAACCGTGCGTACAACTACTGCCTCTCCATCTGGGCCCGGACCGATTCGCCGAACCCCGGCGACGGCCTCGGTTGCACCCTCGATCCGGTGATCGTCAACCGCACCCAATGAGGGCGACGGGGCGGGAGAGGGGAACGGGCGCATCCCGGCGCGTGTCGCATGCCGCGGCCGGGCTCAGCCCGGCAGGCTCAGCGGCCGCGCCTGGTAGGTCGTGCGCCAATGGGCGATGTCGGCGAGCATGACGTCCGACAAGCGTCGCAGCCGTGCCTGCAGGCGACCGAAATCGAGCGGGTCCCCCGCCAATGCGCGCTGGAGGGTCTCCAGTCGCGCGGCGGTGGTCAGTGATCGCTCCGCCACGCCGCTGAAATCGCCTTGCATGCGGATGCCGTACAAGGCGGCACCCAGCGCGGGCAGCACCGCGGTGGCGACGGTGACGGCCACGGTCATGTCGAGGCCCGGCAGCTTCCCCGGTTCCAGGCCGGCCAGTTTCACCGCGATCCAGGCGATGCACGCCAGCGCGGTCGAGGCGAACAGGTAGCCGCCGATGCCATGGAGCCGATGGTCGAGCGTCCGCATCCGGGCGGCGTTGGCAACGTGGTAGGCCGCCTGGTCGTCGATCATCGCCCGGGCGGCACCGCGCACGCGCCGCAGGTAGTCGTCGTCGACGTTGGCGTGGGGCAGGCCGAGCTCGCGCGCGGTCGCCCGTGCATACCAGCGCACCCAGCCGGGCGCCACGCCGCGGTTGTCCGCGTCGGCGTCGCGCAGTGCGAGGTCGCCGAGCAGGCTGGTGACCGACACCGTGCGCAGTTGCTCGGCCAGGTGCCGGTTGTCCATCCAGCGTTCGTGCCAGCCCACGCGCGTGCCGATCCGCGTATTGGCGAGGATCATCACGATCACCAGCAGTTCGGTGCCGATCAGCCAGGGCTTGAGTGTCGGTGCCACCAGCCCGGACAGCGCGAGCATGACCGCGAAGGCGGCGAGGGCGAAGTTGGCGACATACCCGCTCCGGAACAGTTGCGCGAAGTAGGTGGCGGCGGCATCGGAGAGACCGAATCGCGGCAGCAGGATGCGCGACAAGCGTGCCGAATGACCGCCCGTGGGCGGCAGGGTGCCGAGGCCGGTCCCGAGCCGGTGCGCGCATGCGCCGGGCTCCGGTGGGGCCAGGTCCGCACCGCGCAGTCGACGCACGCCGGTCATGGCCAGCAGCAGCGGGTACGGAAGCGCGGGCGTGCGCCGCACGACGTGCTCGCGGTAGAAGCGGCGGAGCATGCGCACGTCGACCGGATTCACCGGGGGTGCGGTCAGCATTTCGAGCACGCTCTGCAGGACGTCGTGCACCGGTGCGCGCGGCACCGTGTCGAGCGTGGGCTGTTCGAAGTCCAGGTCCGACAGGCCGGTCCACAGCAGTTCGGGCGTCGCGCCGGGATCCGACAGGGTCCCCGGGTCGATGTGGATCACCGGCATGTGGCGCGCCACGGCTTCGGCGACGATCTGCGCGGTGCCGCCGCGGCCTCGCGCCGGGTCGCCGTCCCAGATCGCGAGCAGGATGTCGGCCTGATCGAGGACCACGCGACCCACGGCCTCGTAGGCGGCGGTGGCGGCGGTCCGTTCGCCGGGCAGCGCGAATACCGCGGACGACCGCGCCTGCAGGTGCTCGAAACGTTCGCGCGGCAAGCCCTCGGCGAAGTCGATCGCGTAGCCCGACGGATGGAAGGGCAGGCAGGCATCGAGCTGCCACCCAAGCCGGAGGGCCGCTTCGGCTGCCAGCGAGTCGGCGCCCTCGGCCAACGCCGAGACCAGGCGGTGGCAGGGCAGTTGCGCGGACATCCAACGGCTATGGCGCCGCTGGATCTCGCGCAGCGACGAAGTGATGTGTTCGAGCAGCGGGACCAGCACCGCCTGCAAGGGCGCCATGTCCGATTCGGCCAGGCGGGGCGGCCGATGCCCCGTGACGCCGACGGAAAGATGCAGGCGTGGGCGGCGTCGCTCGCGCTGGCCCGACGACAGGCGGCGATCGCGGCCCGGCCAGGCACGTGCGCCGGTATCGGGGGAACGGCGCGAACCCGGGTCTCCCATGGCGATCTCGACCTCCGTTGCCGCGTGGCTGCGGGCGCGTCCGGGGCCGTCGGGCACCCGGTGGGAGCCTGGCGGCGCGCGCTGCGTGGGGAGCGCGGGTGCACGGCCCCGCGGCGCGGGCATGCGTCGCTCCTCCAACGAGGCAACGTCAAGCCGGACCGTAACCGGCCTCGCGCGCATCCATCTGGCCGTATCTCCCGTCCAGCGGGCCGAACGGGGCCCGAAGCGGCCCGTGCCGGCGCTTCCGGAGTTCCAGTCCTGCGTGCGATTGGGGGGCGGGGCGTCAGCCGCGGCTGCCCCCGTGGAGCGTCACTCGGCTTTGAGCTTGCGGTGCATGCGCGCGTAGTCTTTCCGGTACTTCGCGGCCAGGCGTGTCTTCTGGGTGTCGTCCAGGATCCTGCCCGAGACCTGGAAGAACTTCTTTTCTTCTTCCCGCAGGTGATGGTGCACTTCGTGGGAAAGCTCGCGTGCTTTCTCCAGCCACGCATCGCCGTCGGTCTCCAGGGCCTGGACGTCCGCGACCAGTTCGTCGATCTGGTGGTGTTCGTGGAGGGCATGGCGACTGGAGTCCAGTCCCATGTCCTCCATCAGCATCGGCACGTAGAGGTAACGTTCCTCGGCCGCTTCGTGGGCTTCCAGTTCGATGCGCAGGTCGCGGAACAGGCTGATGCGCGCCTGCGTGCCGGGCTTGGAACGGAGTAGCTTGCGAAGCAGGGAACGCTGGATCTCATGGCTCTCGCGCAATGCGTCGTAGATGGTCTCGGTCATGGGTGTTTCCGCAGTCGACTGGCTTCCAGACTATCGATGGCCCCGTCAACGCCGCGCGTACGTAGCCACGGCCGCGGTTCGATCGCTGCCGCGATCGCGCTGGCATCGATGCCTGCACGCGGCCTACACCGTCTTGAACGTGCGGCAACGATTTCTCGTCCGATCGCCCGTTCAGGGCTTCAATTCACGACCGCCTCATCGCCGTCCGCGCACCTTGCGCCACGCAGGCAGTCGAAGTCCGCGCGGCATGACAACCAGAACACGGCGACAAGACGGTCCGGCCCCTGCATTCCATTCCCCACGATTTCGAGGAGCACGAGAATGAGCGACATCAAGAAGGACCACAGCATTGGCGAGGGTACCGGCGCGGTGACCGGCGCGGTGACGGGTGCCGTGGTTGGTTCGGCCGCGGGCCCGGTGGGCAGCGCGGTGGGTGCGGTTGTCGGCGGTGTCGTCGGGGCCAAGGCCGGCGGCGCGGTCGCCGAGGCCGTCAATCCGACGGAGTACGTCGACCACTTCCGCGAGCGTTACCAGAGCGCCGACTACTACGACAACAAGCGCGAGTGGCGCGACTACGAGCCGGCCTATCGGCACAGCTACGAAGCCTACAACCGCTATCCGGGCGAACGGTTCGACGACATCGAGGACACGCTGGAACGCGAATGGGCCGAGACCCGCGCCGATTCGCGCCTGGCCTGGTCCGAAGCGCGTGACGCGGCCCGCGATGGCTGGCATTACATCGAACGGCGGGTGCCGGGCGACTTCGACCGCGACGGACGCTGAGACCGGCGCGGACCCGGCCCCCCGAAGCTCCAACAAGAGAGCGGGCGGGGCCGGGTGACGCGCCCTCCGCCACTGCCCCGGCTCCGGCCGGGGTTTTCGTTGGCTGGAAGGACGGGCGCATGACGACGGCGAAGCAGGGTCGCTGGCTCCCGCTGCGCTTCGCGACCTCCACCTCCACTCCACCCGCGCTGTGCCAACCTCGACACCCCACTCCCCGCAGGTGTTCCAATGAGCCACGACGCCCCACCCGATACCGTCGCCTCCCTCGACCTCGAGCGGTACCTCGGCACCTGGTACGAGATCGCGCGCCTGCCGATGCGCCATGAACCCGAGGACTACACCGATATCTCCGCCCACTACAGCCTCCAGGACGACGGCAAGATCCGGGTATGCAACCGCGCATTGGACGGCGACGGGCAACTCCAGGAGTCCATCGGTGAAGCGAGCGTGGTCGAGGCGGGGGACAACAGCCGCCTGGAGGTCAGCTTCCTGCCCCAGGGCCTGCGCTGGATCCCCTTCACGAAGGGCGACTACTGGGTGTTGCGGATCGAGCCCGACTACAGCGTGGCCCTGGTCGGCAGCCCGGACCGCGACTACCTGTGGCTGCTGGCCCGCCAACCCGCGCTCGGCCCGGCGAAGCGACAGGATTTCCTGGGCACCGCGCGCGAGCAGGGATACTCGCTGGAGAAGCTGATCGATACCCCGCACACCGGTCGACCCACGGCCGAACCGACGGTCTGACCGCCGGCGTCGCCACGCGCAAAGAAAAAGCCGCATCGCTGCGGCTCTGGAACGCCCCGGCGCTGGCGGCAGCGCAGGAAGGAAGACGGATGGCGCACGGGGTGGGGCAGGCCTGGGCCCGAACGGCCCCGTGGCGTCATCCTGTCGAAAGCCGCCGCGTCGGGGGAGAGCACGGCAGGCGGACTCGGCTCAGGGCACGTCGGCGTTTCCGCGAGCGTGCAGGCGGCATGTCGCTGTCGAATCGGAATGGCGCGCCCGTCGGGCGGCACGGCGCATCGTGCGAAGCGGATTCATGGCATGTCCTTTGCTGATGGTGTCGGGCGACGCTCGGCACGCTCGCGCCCAGCCCGCGCGTGCCCTGCATGCCGATGCTTCCCTGCGTGCCTGCCGGTCGATCCATCCCGGCCTGGCGACATGACAAGGACTTTCGCAGATGCGGCACCCCTGGGGAAGTTCAGTTTCCGGATAAGCTCATTCGCGTATCGAATCAGGCGAGCAGCGCCCCGAAATGTGACGGCGTTCCAGGCCCTTCGTGACTTCCGGGCATGGGGCCGGGCGCTTTCCGATGGCATGTTGAGCGATTCCCCGCCTGCAGCCTTCGAGGTCGCTCCGATGCGTCGTCCGTTCGTCCGTGCCATTTCGCTGGCCCTTGCCGCCGCCACGCTGCCGGCGATCGCCGGTTCGGGTCCCGTGGCGTCCACGCCGCCGATGGTCGCCAATGCCACCACCCAGTTGCCACGCGACGTCCTGCCGCGCCACTACGACATCGAGGTCGTTCCGCATCCGGACTCGCTGACTTTCGACGGTCGGGTGTCGATCAGCGTCGACGTGCTGCAGGCCACCGATCGCATCACCTTCAACGCCCTCGACCTGGAATTCGCCAGCGCATCGCTCGCACCCGTCGCAGGCGCTGCGGGCGGGCACGCAGGCGATATCCAGGCGGGCAAGGTCGAAGTCGACGCGGGTGAGCAGACCGCGACCGTGCGGTTCCCGCGCGAGGTGAAGCCGGGTAGCTACACGCTGGCGCTGGCGTACCGGGGCAGGATCGGCACGCAGGCCAATGGCCTGTTCGCGATCGACTACGCAACCGGGGACGGACAGCGACGCGCGCTCTTCACCCAGTTCGAGAACTCCGACGCGCGCCGTTTCGTTCCCTCCTGGGACGAACCCAACCACAAGGCCACTTTCACCCTCGCGGCGGTCGTGCCGGCGGACCAGCTGGCGATCAGCAACATGCCGGTGGCCGGGGAGGAGGACCTGGGCGACGGCACGCGGCGCGTGCGCTTCGGCGAGTCGCCGAAGATGTCGACCTATCTGTTGTTCTTCTCGATGGGCGACCTCGAGCGGACCAGCATCGAGGCCGACGGCGTGGACGTGGGCGTGGTGACCCAGGCGGGGAAGGTCGAGCAGGCACGCTTCGCGCTGGAAGCCTCGGCGGACGTGCTGCGCGAATACAACACCTACTTCGGCGTGCCTTACCCGCTTCCCAAGCTCGACAACGTGGCATCGCCCGGCCGCAGCCGCTTCTTCAGCGCGATGGAGAACTGGGGCGCGATCTTCACCTTCGAGTACGCACTGCTGGAGGATCCGCGCATCGCCACGCAGGCGACCCGGCAGGGCATTTTCTCCACCGCCGCGCACGAGATCGCCCACCAGTGGTTCGGCGACCTGGTGACGATGAGCTGGTGGGACGACCTCTGGCTCAACGAGGGCTTTGCGTCCTGGATGGAGGGAAGGACC
>JAUIJO010000017.1 GCA_030431185.1 Gammaproteobacteria bacterium
TCGGTCGAGCCAAAGGCGACAGCCATCGTCGATGGCCGCCACGCCGCATGACGGACTGCGCGACGCGCCACCCGCCTTGCGCTTTCCGCGGACGTCAGGGCATGACGTCGCGGAAGAAGCGTTGGATCCGATGCTGGAGCTGCTGGATCTCGCGTTGGACCTGCCGGGTCCAGTCCGGTTGGGGCTGGGGGGGCGGCTGGGCGGGGGTCGGCGTAGGCGCCGGTCGCGGCCGGTCGACCGTCGACGGCCGCGTGGGCGTCGAGGGCCGGGGCGCGACGGGACGACGGGACGGCGCGATGGCCGATGCCGCGACCGCCGGCGGCGCGGCCGATGCGGCCATGCCGACGGGGGTCAGGTCGCTGCCCTTCATGATCCCCATCGGCGTGTACCCGCCATAGCCGGGGAACACCGCGCCGAGGTTGGGGTTGCGCATCCGTCGGATCAGGATCTCCGACAGCACGCGACGATGGTCGGTGGTGACCGGCACGTCGCCGTAGTAGGGCGACAGCACCTGGGGGTCCAGGCCCAGCCAGTTGCCATAGAGCTTGCGACCATTGACGGTGCCGCCCATCACAAGCATGGGGTTGCCATAGCCGTGGTCGGTGCCGCGATTGGCGTTCGCGCGGACGCGGCGGCCGAATTCGGACTGCACCACGGTGGTGACGCGCGACAGGTGTCCACTGGCGGCCAGGGCGGCATGGAAAGCGGCGAGGGCCTCCGAGAGCTCGGCGATCTTGTTCTGGTAGTAGTGGTAGCCGCTGCCGGCGGTGCCCTGGCCGTCGTGGGTATCCCAGCCGCCCAGGTCGAGCGTGGCGTAGCGCAGTCCCAGGTTCATCTGGATGGACTGCGCCACCGTCCACAACTGGCGGGCGAAGGTGGTGGTCGGCCAGTCGGCGGGCAGGGCCTGGTAGGGCTGCTGGGCGATGACGCGCAGCGCGCCCTCGGCCCGGGCACCGCTGCGCTCAAGGCCGGTGTTGCCCGGATTCCACATCGATTCCAGCACGTCGTTGACGCCGACCAGGCCGGCGGGCGAGTTGTCGCGTGCCTTCTGCCAGGACCAGGCTCCGGCATTGAGGGCGAAATCGCCGGGACTGCCCATCGTCAGCGCCGTCGTGCTGCCATTGAAGTTGGCCGGCTGCCGGCTGTTGACTGCAAGGCCGGTGAGCGGCATCGAAGCGGTCACGCCGGGTTGGCTGTCGAGCGCGCGCGCCAGCCAGCCGGTACCCGTGCCCTGGCGGCCGGGCGTACCGAGGTCGATGGACAGCTGGGCATCGAAATGGCTGCGGGTCACCGAGGTCAGCAGGCCGCAGCACTGCACGATGCCCAGCATGCCGTCGTTCCACAGGTCGCGCAGGCCGGTCGCCGAGGGATGCAGGCCGAAGCCGGTGGCGCTGCCGTTGCCCAGGGTCAGCGGCAAGGCGCCATAGGTGCCGGTGGCGGCGATGGACAGGTCGGGGCGCGCCTGCTCGTAATGGATCCGGTCCTGCCCACTCACCGGGAGGACCAGGTTCAACCCGTCCATGCCCCCGCGCAGGAACACCGAGACCACGGTGTCGTGGTTGTTCGCGGCCTGCGCCGCGCCCGAGAAGAACAGGCCCGGCCCGACCGCACCGAGCGCGGTGGCGGCCGCGCAGCCCTTGAGGAAGTCGCGGCGACTGTGTTCGATCGTCTTCATCATCGCCTCCTCAACGGCTCAGGAATTCGGGGGACATCAGGATCAGCGACACCATGCTGCGCAGGCGTTCCTGGTTGTAGTGGTTCTTGAGATCGTTGCCTGCCCAGGCATTGGTATCGGCAATGACATGGCTGGCGGGGTCGCCGTTCTGCGCCATGAAGCCGATCAGCAGTTGACGCCGGGCGTTGCTGGGCTTTCGCCCCAGTATCCGGTTGCACCAGTAGTCCACCAGCTTCGTCGCCGTCCACTGCGACACCTGGCTGCGGCTGAGCGCGAGGACCGGCAGCAACGGCGTCTCGCCATCCTTGGCCTCGGTCAGCCAGTTGAGCAGCTTCCAGTCCATGGCCAGGCTGTTGGCACCGGTCCAGGCCTGCTCGGTGTCCGGGTAGCCGTTGGGTGCGGGCCACGCATAGGGTTCGTGGCCGGTGAAACCCAGCCGCCACATGAAATTGTTCGCCGCGTCGTTGTCCAGACGAAGCGTCCAGTCGCTGCCGGTCGCGCGCATCGCCGCGACGATGGCCTCGAACGGGCGCCGGGTCTTCTGTCCCCAGGCGTTGTACATCGGGCTGGAGGTGAGGATGTGCCGGAGCACGCGTTCGATCTGGTCGTCGCGCTGCCAGTTCTGGCGGAACACGCCGGCGGCGCTGCGCACCAGCGATTCGGGCGGGCTGTCGTTGACGAAGCGGCGGATCAGCTTGCCGCAGATGAAGCGCGCGACGGCCGGGTGGCTGGCCAGCCGGTCGAGGATGTCGCGGCCGTCCTTCATCGCCGGCTGCTCGGGGTTCAGCAGCTTGCCGAGCACGAACTTGGGACCGGCGTCGTGCCAGGACTGGCGGTAGACGAACGTGCCATCGTTGTCGTCGGGGAACTGCCAGTGGCCGTTCTTCATCGTCCAGCCGGTGAACGCCGAGGCGGTCTCGTAGACGTCGATGTCGGTGTAGCCCGCCGGATAGTCGCGGTCCGCGGGATCGGGCGGGACTTCGAACGGGTCCATGAACCCGAGGTAGTTCTCGGCGCCGAAGGTGTGCAGCTCGAGCAGCTCGCGGGCCCAGTTCTCGTTCGGCCCGGAGCGGCTGTTGGAGACGTTGTCGAGGTAGTACAGCATCGCCGGGCTGGTCGCGACGGCTTCGAGCATGTCGCGGAAATTGCCCAGTGCATGCTTGCGGATGACGTCGCGGTCGTAGTGCACGTACACCGGCGCCGCCGCATAGTCGCCGGCGGTGACGTTGAAGTGGTCGTGCCAGAAATTGACGACCACCTCGCGCAGCTGCCGCCTGGAATGCGTGGCGCGGACGAAGGCGGCGCGTTGCACCTCCCAGGCCGGGCGCATGCGCGTGTTGTACTCGGGGTTGTCCCTGACGTGGCCGGCCCACAGCTCGGTGAGCGACTTGCCCAGCGTGGTGTATCCCGCGCCGCTGAGCCGGCTCTCGACGGCGCTGTCGTCGATGGCGCTCCAGTCGAGCTGCCAGTCGACCCAGTTGGCCAGGCGCTCGCCATCGGTGCTGCCCAGGGCATTGAACTCCGCCAGCGCCTGCGGGGTGATGCCGTAGCTGAGGTTGCCGAGCATGCGGACGGCGAAGGGAGGGCGCGCGAGCGTCAGCAAGCGTGGAGGCGAGCTGCGCTCGGATCGCATCGTCGGGCCGCGAAGGGGTTCAGCGGTGGAGGGCGATCCCACGGCGTTGTGTCCGAGGTGGCCCTGCGTGGCGATATCGATGCCGTTGCCATAGCGACGGGCCAGGAAGTCCCCCGGGCTCCGGCCTTGGCGCGCCGCGCGCGAAGGCGCGGCCAACGGCGCCCCTGCCTGTGCTTGCGACGAACCGGACACGCGCATGGCGCGCAGGATCTCATCTGCGATCGACATCGTACTGGTTTCCCCTGGTGCAGCCCCCTGCATCCCGGATCATACCTCCCGTACGCCCCCGTGCCGTGGCGGGTTTCACAAAGCCGTGAACTGCCCGTGGGGGCATCGGCCCGGATCGCCGCGGCCATCCGGCACGATGCGTGCTTGCAGGGCAGGGGCCGGCTTTGGCAGGCTGGGCCTTCCCGGTCCCAGCGACCGTCGCCAGGCCGACCCCCATGCCCCGCCACTTCTCGATGCTCCGTGAGTTCCACCTGGCGGACTGGTTCACCCTCGCCAACGCGATCTGCGGGATGGGCGCGATCTTCGCCTCCATGCACTACCTGCAGTTCGGGATGGTCCGCAGCCTGATGGTGGGCATGGCCCTGATCCCGCTGGCCTTCGTCTTCGACGCCCTGGACGGGCGCATCGCCCGCTGGCGCAACTCGGCCGGCACCCTGGGCCGGGAGCTGGATTCGCTGGCCGACGTTATTTCCTTCGGCGTGGCCCCGGCCGCCCTGGCCTATGCCTGCGGCCTGCACGGGGGCTGGGACTGGCTGGTGCTCAGTTACTTCGTCGGTTGCGGGGTCAGCCGCCTCGCCCGTTACAACGTCACCGCCGAACAACTGTCGGGCGACGAGGGCAAGGTCACCCATTTCGAGGGCACGCCGATCCCCACCAGCCTTGCCCTGGTCGTGGTGCTGGCCATCGCCGCCTGGCAGGGGGCCATCGGCGAGGCCGTGTGGTTCGGCGCCCTCCAGCTGGGGCCCTGGAAGCTGCATCCGCTGGTGCTGATGTTCGCGCTGTCGGGTTCGCTGATGATCAGCAAGACCCTGCGCATCCCCAAGCCCTGAGGCCCGGCCCGGTGGGGTCGCGCCTTCGCACGGCCTGAAACCCGGCATTGCTATGATCGGCCCTCGTTTTGGAGGGCACCATGGCAGACCGTTCTTTCGGCGACTTCGACGCACTGGCGCGCCAGTACTGGAACCAATGGGGCGAGATGATGCGGGCGGCGGGCGCCCACGGGGCCCCGGCCGCGCCCGCCATGCCGGATATCCCCGGCTGGAACGACGCGATCGGCTGGTGGTCGAAGATGGCGTCCGGTGGGATGCCGGAGGCCAACGCCGCGGTCGGTCGCTTCGAACGGCAGGCCGGCGACTGGTTCGGCCGGATCCAGCAACTGGCCGCGGGTTTCGTGGGTCGGAATCCGGCCGCCGCCGACGTCGTCGATGCGTGGAAACAGATGCTCGGCGGGGCCAGCGCCAATCCCTTCGGTGATGTGTTCGCGTCGATGGGCGGGCAGGGCCAGCAGGGCTTCGACCAGTGGTTCGAACAGGCGGCGCCGTTCGTCTCGGCGTTGCAGGGCGAGGGCCGCAGTTGGCTCGGCGTGCCCGCGTTCGGCTTCGCGCGCGAGCACCAGGAGCGCTGGCAGCGCATCGCGCGGCTGCAGGTCGAGTACCAGGAGCGCAACCAGGCCTGCCAGAAGCTGATGATGGAGGCGGGCCAGCGCGCCTTCCGGCATTTCGAGGAAAGACTCGCCGCGCATGCCGAGCCCGGCCGCCAGTTGACGTCGGCGCGCGCGCTGTTCGACGTCTGGATCGACGCCGCGGAAGACGCGTACGCCGAAGTGGCGCTGTCGCCCGGCTACCAGTCCGACTTCGGGGAGATGGTCAACGCGCAGATGCGCTTGAGGGCGGCGTTGCAGCACGAGGTGGAACGGGTCGCGGACCTGTTCGGCATGCCGTCGCGCACCGAGATCGATTCGGCCCATCGCAAGATCGTTCAGCTCGAGCGCGAACTGCGGCAGCTTCGTGGACGGGCCCCGACCGATGCCGGCAGGACGGAGGCGGAGGCGAACGCCGCGCCAGCGCGCCCGCCCGCCCGCAAGAGCAGCACCGGCACGCGGGCCCGACCCGCCGCCAGGACCGCGTCGAAGAAAACGGCGTCGAAGTCCACGCCTGCGTCCGCGTCCGCGTCCGGGCGACGGGCCTCGACGGATCGCCGCAAGGCGGCGCCGGCCAGGGCCGGCAGCCCCGGCAAGGACGCGGGGAAGGCGGCCAAGCCGGCCGGCACGCGCTCGCGCGCAGCGTCACGGACCGCTCCTGCCGCCGGCAAGGCGCAGGCACGCGCTACCGCGCCCCGCAAGCCGTCGCCGGCACCGGCCCGGAAAGCCACCACGCGCACCGCTTCGAAGGGAGGGCGCTGAGCCATGGACCGCGTCGACATCAACGCGCCGCTGCATTTCACCGCCGAGTCGCTCGCCGAGGAAGCCATGGGCGTGCAGGCCAAGCTGCGCGCCGGGCTGGACACCCTGCGACAGGTCGAGGACGTCGACTACGGCGCCACTGCCAAGGAGGAAGTCTGGCGCGACGGCAGGGTGGTGCTTTACCGGTTCCGCGGCGAGCGCGAGCCGACCGCCGAGGTGCCGGTGCTCATCGCCTACGCCCTGGTCAACCGCCCGTACATGACCGACCTTCAGGCCGACAAATCGATCGTCCGCGGCCTGCTCGATCGCGGCGAGGACGTCTACATCCTCGATTGGGGCTACCCCGACCGCTCGGATCGCTTCCTCGAGCTGGAGGACTATATCCAGCGTTTCCTCGGCGGTGCGGTGGACCACCTGCGCCAGCGTAGCGGCCAGGACGCGATCAACCTGCTGGGCATCTGCCAGGGCGGCGCCTTCTCGCTGTGTTATGCCGCACTCAATCCGGGCAAGGTGCGCAACCTCGTCACGATGGTGACGCCCGTGGATTTCCATACCGAGGGCAACATGCTCTCGCACTGGACCCAGGGCATCGACGTCGACCAGTTCGTCGACACGCTGGGCAACGTGCCGGCCGACCTGATGAACTGGTGTTACCTCACGCTCAAGCCGTGGCGGCTGTTCGTGCAGAAGTACGTGGGGCTTGTCGACATCCTCGACAACCGGCAGGCGGTCGAGGATTTCCTGCGGATGGAGAAGTGGATCTTCGACTCGCCCGATCTCGCCGGCGAGGCGTTCCGGCAGTTCATCAAGATGTTCTACCAGGCCAATGGTTTCCTGAAGGGCGGCATCCGCATCGGCGACCGCGAAGTCGACCTGTCGCGCATCACCATGCCGGTGCTGAACATCTATGCGCTGCAGGACCACCTGGTGCCGCCGGCCGCTTCGCAGGCGCTGGGCGGGCTGGTGGGCACGGACGACTACAGCGAGCACTCCTTCCGGGGCGGGCACATCGGCATCTACGTGTCCGGGCGCGCCCAGCGCGAGGTCCCGCAGACCATCCACGACTGGTTGGGCCAACGCGCACCGTGAGCGTCGGCACCCGCGCACGCCCGGCAATCGCCGCCACGCTGTGCGCCTGGATGTGGCTTGCGCCCGCGCCGGCGGTGGCCGCGCCGCCGGCTGCAACCCTGCACGAGATGGACCAGCTGATCGAAGCACTGGGGCATTCCGGTTGCGAGTTCCAGCGCAACGGGCGCTGGTACGACGGCGAGCGTGCGATGAAGCACCTGCGCCGCAAGCAGGGGTGGTTGCTCAAGCGCGACCTTCTGCAATCGAGCGAGCAGTTCATCGAGCGCGCAGGGACCGAAAGCAGCATGAGTGGCCGGGCCTACGAAGTGCGATGCCCGGGCGAGGACGTGGTGCCTTCCGCGACCTGGCTGAACGAGGCGTTGAGGCAGCTGCGAGCCCGCACATCGCCATCACGGTGAGTGTCTACACTGGCCGCATGAGAGTTCCGGAGTCCCCACACATGAGTCAGAACCCGCGACCTTTCACGCGCTCACGGCATGATCGGATGCTGGGCGGCGTGATGGGCGGCATCGCGCAGCGCTTTGGATGGAACTCCACCCTGGTGCGCATCCTGTTCGTGCTGGTTTCCATCCTGTCCGCCGCTTTCCCCGGCATCATCGTCTACCTCATCCTCTGGCTGCTGATGCCCGAGGAGTCCCACTGATCCAGCCGGGATGCACCGGGCGCTTTTCGTAGGCGGCCTGTTGTGGACGTCGCCCAACACGCTGGTCGGGCTCCTGGCCGGCCTGCTCGGTGTTCCAGCCGGCGCCACGTTCGCATGGCGCCGCCGGGAACGCGCCTTCGTGTTCCAGCGTTGGCCCTGGGGCCCGGGCGGAGCGATCACGCTCGGCAACGTCATCCTGCACACCGGCGACGACCTCGACGTGGCATGCATGACCTACGCCCATCGGGCCGGACACTGCGAGGACGCACCCATCCGCCTGTGCGACCACGAGCGCGCGCACGTGTTGCAATACATGGTGCTCGGCCCGCTGTTCCTTCCCGTCTACCTCGCCTGTGGTGGTGTCAGCGTGCGCAACCGGTTCGAGCGCGCGGCCGACCGTTATGCGCTCAGCGGCCGGGGGTGGTGGCCGTGGCCCGGTTGAATCGCAAGGCGGTGCCACCGCCTTCCACGGACTTGCTAGCATGCCGGCCCGGGCAAGGCTAACGGCATCGACCACCATGGGCGCGACGGCACAGCGGATCGGCACCTCCATCGACATCTACCAGGTGGACGCGTTCACCGACCGCGCGTTCGGCGGCAACCCCGCCGCGGTTTGCCCGCTCGAGCACTGGCTGCCCGATGCCACGCTGCAGGCGATCGCCGCGGAGAACAACCTCTCGGAAACCGCCTTCTTCGTGGACGAAGGCGATCATCATCGCTTGCGCTGGTTCACGCCCACCGTGGAAGTGGACCTGTGCGGCCACGCGACGCTGGCGACGGCCTGGGT
The DNA here is from genome assembly GCA_030431185.1 of Gammaproteobacteria bacterium. GTDB lineage: Bacteria > Pseudomonadota > Gammaproteobacteria > Xanthomonadales > Xanthomonadaceae > Marilutibacter. The sequence continues at coordinate 8,238 of JAUIJO010000017.1, forward strand.
GATCGTGAACTGCCTGGGTGCGTCGACATCGCCGCTGCGCTTCCACACCCGCAGCGGCGTGCTGACCGTCGCCCGCGACGGCGATGCATTGCTGATGGACTTCCCCTCGCGACCGCCCCGGCCCTGCACCCCGCCGGTCCGCCTGCTGGACGCGCTGGGGCTTGCGGACGCACCGGTGCTCGAAGCCGACGACTACATCGTGGTGGTCGAGGACGCGGCCATCGTCGCCGCGTTGGCCCCGGACCTGCGTGCACTGGCGGGACTGCCCAGGCGCGGCGTCGCGGTCACGGCACCGGGCAGCGACGTGGATTTCGTGTCGCGCTGGTTCGGGCCCAACGTCGGGGTGGACGAGGATCCCGTCACCGGTTCGGCGCATACCGCACTCACGCCCTACTGGGCCGCGCGGCTGGGCCGGCCGCGACTGGAGGCGCGTCAGGGCGGTGCGCGCCAGGGGCGTCTTTCGTGCGAACTGTCCGGGGATCGCGTGCTGCTCGGGGGGCGGGCCGTGCTGTACATGCAGGGGCGCCTGTTCCTGTAAGCCTCCGTGCCGCGCGCGCCGAGCGGGATCAGGCGTCCTGCCCGACCGTTTCGATCACCCGCATCGACTCCCCCTCGACGTTCCCGCCTGCATCGAAACGACGCTCGAAGAACTCGATGCGCCCGTCCGCGACCAGCACCACCGTGCTGCAACGCGTGCCGTAGGTCGGATCCAGCACGAAGGCGGGCGAGAGCGTGCGTTCCAGGGCCAGGCCGACGCCGGTCTCCGGGAGCTCCTGGTCCGGCGCGGGCGTGGTTTCAGCCAGGGCCGACAGCAGCGGGGCCAGGGTGGCGACATCGCCGGCCGCGCGTTCGCGCGAGGCCTCCGTCGCTAGCCAGCCGGACAGGGCGCGGGATGCATGGCCGCTCTTGGGCCAGGGCGCATCGAAGGCGCCGTTCGACATCGCATGCAGGCCGGGCGCGACCTCCATGCGGCTGAAATCCGGATGGTTGCTGGCGAAGCCCAGGCGATCGCCGTCCCATGCGAGCTGGTTGAAGCGGCCGTAGTCGGCCGCGTCCAGGGCAAGGCCGTCGAGCCAGCCGGAGGTGCCGGCATCGCCGGCGACGAAGTCCCGCACCAGGGCGCCGCGTGACCGCGGGGCGGTCGCCGGCTGCGTGCCGGCGCGGACGTTGGTCACCGCCGAGAATCGGCGCCGGGACGAGGCCAGCAACCAGCTGCCGCCCTGCACCAGGTCGCGTCCCCCGTATATGTCGGTCCGCTCCGGATCCGTGCCGGCGGGGGCGGCGGGGCGCGCATGCAATTCATCGCGATTGGCGATCACGGCCAGCGCGTAGCGGGGATGGGCCTTCCAGGCCAGGGCGATCAGGCACATGCCGGCATGGTAGGCAAAACCGTGGGCAGGGCGAAGCCCGTCCGCGCGTCGATCCCCGGGTGTCGACCTGCGCCGCGTCCTTTCATGGTTCCGCTCCGTGCGCATGCGCCTTGGGAGCACCGCCGCCGGAAGATGTTGCGGGGGGCAGCATCGCGTCCAGGCGGGCCTCGCGGTCCCCGGGGGACTGGCGGGCCAGCTCGGCGCTGCGTCGATGGAAGCACGCCCAGTCGCCCGTGCAGGCCTCGAACAGGGCGCCGAACGCCGGCACCCAGCGATCGTACAGTCCCATCGGGACAAGCTTGGCGTTGGTGATCGGGCCGGCGACCCAGCGATCGAAGCGCGCATCCGCCTGCCAGTCCCGTCGGCGTTGCCCATACCAGGCGCGGAACCCCGCGATGGCTTCGTCGCGCCTACGGCGCATCGCCTGGGGCGTGATCGGCTCGGCGTAGATCCCGGCGAGCGCGTCGCGCAAGGCAAGCGCACGCGCCACGAACTCGCGTTCCCGCAGGTCGCGGGCATCGTCGGGTGCCGGCAGGCCGCGTGCCGCACGCCATTCGCGCAACCCTTCGCGCTGGACGAAGCTGGCGAGGGATTCGTTGAACGCGGTGTCGTCGCGCACGTAGAGCCGTTGGTGTTCGAGCTCGTGGAAGATCACCCCGACCGGATCGTCCTGGCCTTCGTCCAGCATGCTGCTGAGCACCGGGTCGTCGAACCAGCCCAGGGTGGAGTAGGCCGACGTGCCTCCGATCCAGGTCTGGTAGCCGAGCGACGCCAGGCGATCGGCTTCCGCCTCCGCCTTCTCCGGGGAGAAATACCCGCGATAGGCGACGCAACCGGCGACCGGGAAACAATGGGTCAGCGGCTCGACGGAGAACTCCGCGGCCGCGAAGACATTCCATGTCACGTAGGGACGATCGAGGGAGACGAATGCCGTGTAGCTGCCGTTGCGTGGCAAGCCCAGGCGGTCCGACGCGAAACTGCGTGCGTCCAGCAACTGGGCCAGGACCTGCCTGCGCCCGGGTGGAAGCGCGGGATCGTCGAGCAGCCCGGCAATGGGCTGCCGTGCCCCCATCAGTTCGAGCTGGCCATGGCTGACGTGCGCGTAGTAGCGCAAGGACTGGCAGGCCGGCAGCAGCCCCCCGATCAGCAACAGCGCGACCGCCATACAGGTCCTGCGCCAGGTCGGCGAGCGCCGATGGAAGCGGCGGCGCAGCGTGGCGGGGAGGGCGGGGAACGGTGGGGCCATGGCAGCAGCATACCGGCGGTCCGATGGCCCGGGTCGAAGCTGGCGCCCCGCACGCGCCGACGAACGGCGGCTGTTCATTCACCCGCATGTAACGCCGCCGCGGGACCGTCGCGCTAGGATTCCCTTGCCGGGCATGCAGGCGACGGACAAGTCCAACATAGACGCAAGTCCGCGCCGTGTACCCGGTCAAGAAGCCCGGCCGCCCAGCCCCGGATAGCTGGACGACCGGGCTTTCTCAGGTTTTCCCCCGGGCGCCCGTGCCCGTGGCACCGGCCGCTCGCCCATTCCCGTAGCCATCCCGGCTCCGCTATACTGCGCGACCGCGCCGAAGTGGCGGAATCGGTAGACGCAGCGGATTCAAAATCCGCCGCCCTTAAAAGCGTGTGGGTTCGAGTCCCACCTTCGGCACCAGATGCGGTCAAGCGTTTCCCAGCTCGGCCCGGACGCATCATCAAAGCCCGCCCACGCGGGTTTTTTTGTGCCCGTGGCAGGCGCCCGCCAGGTGCCGGGCGGGCATGTCCGTGCGCCGGGCCGGCCGCTATGCTCGGTCCATGGATGGATCAATCGACGATGGCGGACTGATGCGGGGGCCGGCGCCGCTCTGGCCGGTGCGCGACGGGGCCAGCGCCTTCGTGCTGCCGCTGGCCCCGGGGGGCTTCGCGGGACTGCCCGGCACCCTGGCGCTGCCGGAGTGTCGACTCGAGCGGAAACGGGAGTTCCACCTGACCGTGCTGTCCTCGAGCGAGGCGGCTGCCGTCGCGAGTGGCCCGGGGTCCGACGCGGTGGTGCGTTTGTTCGATCGGCGCGACTGGGCGGTCCGTCCCACGGGAACGCAGTGGTTGTTGCGCAAAGAGGGCGAGGCCGGCGTCGAGTGGTCGCTGGTCGCCTGCGTGGCCTGTCCCTCGCTGGACGCGTTCCGCCGGGACGTCGCCGCCGCCGCTGGTGTCGTGTTGCCGGCTCCGGTGCCCCACGTGACGCTGTTCGTGAGCCCGGGTAGCCGCGGCATCGGCCTGGCATCCCACCAGGACTTCGCCACCCGACGTGTCAGGCGGCTTGCCTGACACGCGACGGTGCGCGGTCAGAATCCGCCGTACCGGGCCATCGCGGCGGCCAGGACGAAGATGACGGCCACGATGGCGAGCTCGACCCGGACCACCGTGCGCGCCCGTGCCACCGAGCCCGCATCCGGCGTGAAGGCGGGATCCCTGCGCAGGGACCTGCGCCAGCGCAGGAAGTTGAAGGTCGGCAGCGCCGACAGCAGGCCGGTCAGCACGTACAGGCCGAGCTTGGCGTGGAACCAGGGGTTGTGGAGGTAGAAGTCCCAGCCCTTGAGGCCGTACACCACGCGCAGTACGCCGACACCCAGCAACAGCACGGCGGTGGCGCCATAGCCGGTGTCCATGCCGGCCAGTCGCCGCGCGGTCGCTGCGTCGACGTCGCCGCGCAGCAGCGTCGCTTCGGCGACCAGCATCGCCACCAGTCCGAAGACCAGAAGGTGGTGGAGGGCGGCAAGCAGGAGGTCGATCGTCATGGTGGGGGCTCCGGGCGGCTGGCGCCCACGCTAGCCGGAGGCCGCGGCCGGTTCAAGGCCAGCGGCAATCGACGCCGTCGTCACGCCGAATTCGCTTGGTCTTGAGGTGATGCGTGGCAGGGTGGTGCATGCGCCGCGCCCGGGTACGCGCCCGGGATGGGTCCACCGGCATGGTGCCCGGCCCCGCACGGACGCTGGGCGTGCCGCGACGCAGCGATCCTGGAGGGCGACATGAAGCATCGACATGTATTCCGCACACGCGACCTGGCCCACGCCAGGGCCGGCATCGCCCTGGCCCGCGAGGGCGGCGTCGAGGATTCGTGCATCGCGCTGGTGGCGCGTCCCGACATCGAGATCGGGCAGATCCCCAACCGTCGCAAGGAGGCCGATACCGATTTCATTCCCGCCGCGCTCAAGGGCGCGGTTTATGGCGGACTCGGCGGCGTTGCGCTCGGCCTCGCATCGATGGCGGTCAAGCCGCTGCATTTCGGCGTCGTGGCCGTCGTGGTGATGGGAGTGTGCGGCATCCTGCTCGGCGCCTGGGCGTCCTCGCTGATGGGCTCGGCATTGCCCGACCCGGTCCGGCGGGAGTTCAAGGACGAGATCGACGCCGGCCACGTGCTGCTCCTCGTCGACGCCGATGAAGACCTGCATCGTGTACTCGAGCCGCGCCTGGTCGAGCAGGGCCATGTGCTGCTGGGACGGCAGCACGTCGCACCGTTGCAGGACTGAAGCGCCGGCCCTTCAGGGCTGGCGCAGTGCCCAGTGGATGCGGCCATCGCGCCGGCGCGTGGCGACGGCCTCCACCTGTTGCCGGGGCACGTGGCGCGGGCGCCCGCCCGCGGCGAGCGCCGCCAGCACGGGCGCCGGGTCGTGCTCGAAGCTCACTTCCTCCGACACCGGCGACGCCTGCTCGATGCCGGTATCGGCGGCTTCCAGCCGCAGCACCGCGCGCTCGAAGGCGAGTACGTCGTGCAGGTAGCGCATGCGCAGCCTCCGCCGCCTGAGGAAGTCGCAGAAATCCAGGGCTTCGGGCAGGAAGGAAAAACTCGAGGGAGGCCGTTCCAGCCAGAACACCGACAGCTCGCGCGCGAGGCGGCGGCTGCCGAGCAACTGGCAGGTCATCGGCAGCAACGCACGCAACTTGCCGAGGCGGAATCCCTTGTGCAGCGTGCGGTTGATGTCCAGGCCCGGGTCGTCGGCGATCCGGCGCAGGCGGAGGCCTTCCCGGGCGGTGAGTTCGACGCGCGGCGGGAAGGGCTTCTGCGCGCGGATGCCATCGCGGAACTCGGGTTCGGCGATGAGCCGGAACAGGATCGACTGGAAGGCCTGCAGGCTCATGTCCCCACCTGGCGTTGCGGCGCCTGGACCGGCAGGTCGCCGTGGCAACGCGCCCACAGGGCCTGCAGGCGTTCCAGGTCCTGGCCGATCGCGCCCAGTCCCACCCCGTCGACCCAGGACCCGAATATCTCGAAGGTGACGCCACCGACGTTGCGGCAGCGCGGCAGCGTCCATTCGAGCAGGTGCCAGACCGCTTCGGGAATCACGTCGGAGTGGGCATCGAGGTAGAAGCCCTCAAGCTCCATGCCGCCGGCGACGTGGATCTCCCCCACGTGGCGGAGGTCGAGGTGCCTCAGGATGTCGAACGGGTCGAAGCCGTGGTTGCGGGCGTTGGTGTGGAGGTTGTGCAGGTCCAGCAGCAGCCCGCATCCGCTTTCCTGGCAGAGGGTGTTGAGGAAGGTGGCCTCGTCCATGTCCGCGTCGGGGACGTCGAAATAGTAGACGTTGTTCTCGAGCAGGAAGGGCACGGGGACCTCGTGCAGCACTTCGCGGATCCTGGGCACCAGCAGGTCCAGCGATTCGCGGTCGCGTGCGAGGGGCAAGGTGATGCCCGCATTGGCGCGGGTGCCCTGGTGCTCGGCGAGGTGGAAGGCGATGTGGTCGCTGTGCCAGGGGAAGCCGAAGCGCTGCCACCATTGCCGGAGCTGCCGCAGGTGTTCGACCTCGAAGCGGTCGGCGCTGCCGATCGACAGGCCGATGCTGTGCGCCACGAGCGGCCAGCGCCGGGCGATGCCGGCCACGGTGGCGATGCCCCTGGCGTCTTCCAGGTAGCGCGGGGCCATGCCCGGGCCGCGATCCGTCCAGAAGATGTCGGGCACCACTTCGACATAGTCGAGCGGTGGCGCCGCGGCCTCGAACATGGGGTTCAGCGGGGCCTGGAACGCCAGGCCCACGCCGAGTTTGGGGAGCGGTTGCATGCCTGGTCTCCGGCAGCGCTATCGCATCCCCTTCATCACGATGTCCTCGATGATGAAACGATCCAGGCCGGACAGGCACGGGCGGCATCCCCGGATGCCCGGGAGTTCCGGGACGGTGAGGGTCTCCTTGAGGATGCCGACGATGTCGTCGAACGAGGTATCGGCGGCCAGCGACAGCCGGACTTCGGAAAGGGCAGCCTTGCTGGTGAGTCGGGGCTTGATGGCCTTGGTGGGGGCTTTGACTGCCATGGGGGGATTCTCCATTTCATGACATGTTGGCCTGGCGGAACTCCTTGACCGACGTCGAGGCCAGTGGTGCTCGGTCCATGCACCGTCCTTTGCGGGAGGAAATCTCGTCCCTGAATTCCCCCTGCACCCAAGCCAACGCCCTTGTCCCCCGAAACAGGACAGCCATCGGACAGCGGAAAACAAGGGGTTTCTGGCCCGGAACCTGCATGGCGTCGCCGCGCCGCGGGAGCGCCAGGGCGCGCGACGACCAGGCGGTGGCGGTCAAGCGGGGCGGACGGGAGTGGCCGTCGAACACGGGGCGCGTGGGCCGCGACCCGGTGGGGGACTCAGTGGGTGTCGTCGATCTCGAGCGGCTTGGCGAGTCGTGCGTACCATTCGTCGCGCTCGGGCACGAACATCGAGCAGCACTCCATCGGTGCCTTGTAGATGTGCACCGATACGGCGACGTCGTCCGGGCTGGTGTTGCGGATGGTGTGGTACTCGTGCGGCGGTATCAGGCTGCCGGCACTGCCGGGGCCGGCCTGCATGCCACCGGCGGCACGGAAGCGGAAGCGTTCCCCTTCGTGTTCGAGCAGTTCGTACTGGGTGATCTCCAGTTCGCCGTCCCAGACCCCTTCCACGCACCACAGGCCGCAGTGGTCGTGCACGGGCGTGCCCTGGCCCGGCCCCCAGGTCATGGCGACCACGCTGTAGCCATGCTCCGCGCTGCGATAGATCTCGCGGCGGGCGTAGTGGTCGTCGATGGGCTCGTAGATGCACGCGGGAAGGGCGACGTCGCGGTCGCGGATCATCCGGCACAGGGTGTTGCGCAGCGCCGCGGTGATGGCGTGCTCGTCCCCCAGGCTGACGGCCGCGTCCAGCGCGGAGACCAGCTTGTCGTGACCGGGGAAGGCGATGTCGGGGATCTGGGCGTCTGCGTGCATGCGCCCATTCTACGCCGGAGCCGCCCCCGGCGGCAGGACGCGTTCAGGCGAGGCTGTCGAGGAACCCCTTGACCGCAGGCCCGAAACGGTCGAAATCGACCAGGAAGGCGTCATGGCCCTGGGGCGAGGGCAGGGGCAGGAACTCGGCGTCGCAGCCACCGGCGCGCAGGCCTTCGGCGATCTCCTCCTGCTGCTGGAGGGGAAACAGGATGTCGGTATGGACGCCGATCGCCAGCGCCTTATCCAGGCCGGTGCCGCCCAGCGCCGCCAGCGCGCCATGGGCGTCGGTGTCGTGGTCGCCGCAGTGCGGCGAGCAGTAGTCGCCGATGTCGAACCAGTCCATCGAACGGCTCAGGAACATGTAGCTGTTGGGGTCGAAGCGGCGGACGAAGCGCCGGGCATGCGCCTCGAGATAGCTCTCGACCTCGAACTCCAGGCCGAACGGCTCGTCGTCGGCGCGGTCGGAGTCGAGCCGGACCCGCCCGAAGCGGCCGTCCCATTCCAGCGCGGAGCGGTAGGTGATCACGCCCAGCTTGCGCGCCATCCGCATGCCGGATTCGGGGTAGTGCGCATCGTCGTAATCGCCCCCGTTCCACTGCGGGTCGAGGCGGATGGCCTCGCGTTGCAATGAGCGGATGGCGATCGAGAACGGAAGCGCCCGCGCCGCGCCGGAGATGTTGACGTGCGCGCGCGCGATGCCGGGGCGATGGCCGAGCAGGGCCAGCGCGGTCATGCCGCCCATCGAGTTGCCGACCAGGCAGGCCAGGCGCTCGATGCCCAGGGCATCGAGGGCATGGGCCGCGGCGCGCGCGCCGTCTTCGATCGACAGTTCGGGGAAGTCGAGGGCATAGGGCCGGCCGGTCGCGGGATTCGGCGACGCCGGCCCGGTGGACCCCTTGCAGCTGCCGAGTGCGTTGACACACACCACGAACCAGCGCTCGGTGTCGATCGGCTTGCCTGGCCCGACCATGGCCTCCCACCAGCCCGGCTCCGCGTTGCCCTCGTGGGCCGCGGCATGGGCGTCGGGGGACAGCCCGGTGAGGATGAGGATGGCGTTGTCGCGTGCAGGAGACAGCGTGCCCCAGGTCTCGAAGGCGACGCGCGCGCCGTGCAGTTCGCCGCCCCGTTTCATCGGGAACGGCGAGGGCAGGTCGAGGAAACGGGTGCCGGGCGGGATGAATTCTGTCATGCGTTCGCGCGCGTCCTGTGCTCGGGATGCCGCGCCGTGCGCGGTGGGAAGGGGCAGTGTGCCTGCGCGCGACGCGGATGTCGCGGCAGGATGCGGAGGGATTCTGCCGTGTGCGCGGCCGGCGGGGAAATGACCGTCGGCGAGGTAGTCGGAACCGATGGTCATGGCGGCGCCTCCCTTCCGTGCGAGGGAAGGGAGGCGTCGACTCAGGCGACGACCAGCTTGACGTCGATGTTGCCGCGGGTCGCGTTGGAATACGGGCACACCTGGTGGGCCTTCGCGACGAGCGCCTCGGCCTCGTCGCGTGCCATGCCGGGGATCGTCACCTTCAGTTCGACCTCGATGCCGAAGCCGCCGGGGACCTGGCCGATGCCGACGGTGCCTTCGATCGAGGTATCGGCGGGAAGGCTGGTGCGCGACTGCCCGGCCACGAACTTCAGCGCTCCGATGAAGCAGGCCGAGTAGCCGGCCGCGAACAGCTGCTCTGGATTGGTGCCGGGACCGCCGGCGCCGCCGAGCTCGCGTGGGGTCGACAGCTGCAGGTCCAGGGTGCCGTCGGCGGACACGGCGCGGCCGTCGCGGCCTCCGGTGGCAGTGGCGGTGGCGCGGTAGAGGACGTTTTCGATGGACATGGGATGACTCCTTGGCTTGGGGAAGGGCGGCGGGCGCCGCGGTAATTAAATAGTGAGATATAAAATAGTGCGCGATTCAAATGGTGGAGCGCACACTCGGTATCCGCTGGTGGCTCAGTCGGCGGCGTGGGCCTGCAGGTCGGTGCGCAAACGTTCCAGGTGGGCCTTGAGCGACGCCAGATCCCCGGGCGGCATGGGCGTCGCGCACAGCAACTGGCGCGGCACCGCGCTGGCCCGGGCCTGCAATGCGCGACCCTCCTGGCTGAGGGTGATCACGACCTGTCGCTCGTCGTCCGCGGAGCGGGTGCGCGTGAGAAGGCCGGCCGCTTCCATTCGCTTGAGCAGCGGCGTGAGCGTGGCCGAATCGAGGAACAGGCGCTCGCCGAGTTGCGACACCGTCAGCCCGTCGCGCTCCCACAGCACCAGCATGGCCAGGTACTGGGGGTAGGTCAGGCCGAGCGGCGCCAGCAGCTTGCGGTAGACCTTGGTCATCGCCAGCGAGGTCGAATGCAGGGCGAAGCACAGCTGCCTGTCCAGCGCCAGCGGGCGGGCGGCCGGGGATTCAGAGGGGGCGTTGGCGCGAGGTTTCGACATGGCGCCAATTTACATAGCGCACTATTTGATTGCAAGCGATCATGGTGTCCGTGGCTGGAACGCTGCGATCCATGCCGTGGCGCTACGCGCTACCGGACGACCTGGTCGATCAGCAGCGCGGCCCTGGCGTCCTCGCCCGTGGCGACCTGGACGGGCGCGGAGGTGAAATCGCCGGCAGCGGCGCGGGCGTCGCCGCTGGCGGAGATCCGCGCCACCAGCTCGACCGTGTCCAGCTGCGAGAGCTTCAGCGTCGGCATCGGGCTGTCGGCATCGGTCAGCTCCACCGTGAGGGGGAAGCCGGTGACGGGCAGCTTTTTCGCCGCGACCGGCATGGGCGGGCCGCCGGGCTGGCGGGCAAGCACGAACAGCGTCGCGTTCGCCGGCAGCCGCATGCCCAGTTGCGGGTCCAGCGAAACCGCGATCGTGACGCCCGGTGACGCCGGGGTTCCGGCGGCCTCGGGCAACGGAGGCAGCCCGGCTTCATTGCGCGCCAGTGCGATCTGTTCGCGGAGGGGCCGGGCAGTGCTGTCGTCCACGACCGCCAGCAGCGGCTCCCAGACGGCCGCCGCGGCGGCGGCATCGCCGGCCTGGCGGCGGGCGATGCCCAGGAACCAGCGCGCGCGCTGGTGCATCGGCTGCACCTGGACGGCGTGCTCGAGCATCGCCACGGCCTCCGCGTCGAAGCGCCGCTGCGGATCGTTCATCGCCCGCGACTCGGCGACGGACGTGAGCAGCTCGGCGTCGTCGGGGGCGTACTTCAAGGCCTGGCCGAAGGCATGCGCGGCCTTGGCCGCCTCGCCGCGGGACTGGTAGGCGTTGCCGAGCAGGCGCCAGCCTTCCGGCTGGTCCGGGTCTTCGGCGAGCTTGTCCTCCAGTTGGGCGATGGCCTGCTCGAGGGATTCGGGCATCGCCGAAACACGGTTGGCCGGATCCAGCGCGGGCGGCATGCCCACGTTCCCGTACAACAGGCCGGCCAGGGCCACCAGGGCCAGCACCGCGCCGGTGCCGGCGGCAGGACTGCTGCGCCACAGCGGGCGCAGCACCGCGCCCAGGGCGACGACGGCCAGCAGCAGGGCGAGGAGGGTGAAGACGAGCGCAGGCGTAGCCATCACCACTCCTGGCTGTCGTCGACGGGGACGGGCGTGTCGCCCCCGCGCCGGCGCACCGCGACCGCCACGGCCAGCGCCCCCAGCACGAGCACGACGAAGGGGCCGAACCACAGCAGCCAGGTCCGCGACTTCACTTCCGGGCGATAGAGCACGAACTCGCCGTAGCGGGCCACCAGGTAGTCCTTGATCTCGGCGTCGGTCCGGCCTTCCTTCATCAGCGCGAGTACCTCGCGCCGGAGGTCGACGGCGATCTGCGCATTGGAATCGGCCAGTGACTGGTTCTGGCACATCACGCAACGCAGCTCGACCACCAGCGCATGGAAGCGCTGCTCCTGGGCGGCGTCGTGGAACTGCAGCGGCGCCGGATCGGACGCGGCCTGCGCGTGCGCCACCGGTGCGAGTCCGGCGAGCAGGAGGGCCGCGGCGAGCGCGAACAGGCGGAGCGCGATCATGGGGCGGCGCTCCGGCCTTCGCCGTCCATGCGGTCGAGCAGCGGCGTCAGTTCGTCGCGGATGATCGCGTCGGTGACCGCGCCGACGTGCTTCCAGCGGACGATGCCGTCGGCGTCGACGAGGAAGGTCTCAGGCGCGCCGTAGATGCCCCAGTCCAGCGCGGCACGGCTGTCGTGGTCGACCAGCACCACCCAGTACGGATTGCCGAACTGCTCGAGCCAGCGCAAAGCGTCGGCGTGTTCGTCCTTCCAGTTGTAGCCGATCACGCGCACGCGCTTGGTCTCGGCGAAGCGGGTGAGCACCGGGTGCTCGACGCGGCATTCGGGGCACCAGCTGCCCCAGACGTTGAGCAGGTAGGGCGCGCCCTTGAGCGCTTCCGACGACATCAGCCGCCCGTGTTCGTGGAGGAGCGGCAGCTCGAAACTCGGCGCCGGCTTGCCGATCAGCGGCGATGGCAGG
>JAUIJO010000267.1 GCA_030431185.1 Gammaproteobacteria bacterium
GAAGGTCCATGCCGGATCCGGGCCGAACAGGCCCCAGACGAAGAAGGTCGCCACGGCCGCCGCGAGCACCGCCAGGACGAACCAGTACGCCACCTTGTCGGCCATGCGCTGCATCGGCGCGCGCGAGCGCTGGGCCTGGGCCACGAGTTGCACGATCCGCGCCAGCACCGTCCCCGAACCGACCTCGTCCGCGCGCATCACCAGGCTGCCGTTGCCGTTCATCGTCGCGCCGATCAGGGCATCGTCGACCCCCTTGGCGACGGGCATCGGCTCACCGGTCAGCATCGACTCGTCGACGCTGGAGCGGCCTTCGAGCACGGTGCCGTCCACCGGCACCTTCTCGCCGGGCCTGACCCGCAGCCGGTCGCCGACATGGACGTGGGCAAGCGGGATGTCTTCCTCCGTGCCGTCGTCACGCAGGCGTCGTGCCGTCGTCGGCGCCAGGCCGAGCAGCGCCTTGATCGCCGCCGAGGTCTGCGAGCGCGCGCGCAGCTCGAGCAGTTGCCCGAGCAGGGTCAGCGACACGATCACGGCGGCGGCCTCGAAGTACACCCCTACCCGTCCATGCGACTGGAACGATGCCGGGAAGATGCCCGGCGCGACGGTGGCGACGACGCTGTACAGGTAGGCCGCGCTGACGCCGATCCCGATCAGCGTCCACATGTTGGGGCTGCAGTTGCGGATTGACGCCACGCAGCGTTCCAGGAAGGGCCAGCCGGCCCAGAGCACCACCGGCGTGGCGAGCACCAGTTCGATCCAGCTGCGCGCCGCGGCGCCCGGCACGGTCAGGTGCTGGCCGAACATCCCCAGCACGAACACGATCGCGCTCAAGGGCAGCGTCCACCGGAAACGCCGGCTGAAATCGCGCAGTTCGGGGTTGTCCTCGTCCTCCAGGCTGGGCATCTCCGGCTCGAGCGCCATGCCGCACTTGGGACAGGTACCCGGCCCCTCCTGCCGCACTTCCGGATGCATCGGACACGTATGGATGATGCCGGCCGCGGGCGGCGACCCGGGCCCCTCCCCCTCACCGTCCTTGCCAGCGTCGAGGTAGCGCGCCGGATCCGCCTCGAATTTCTGCCGGCAGCGATCGGAACAGAAGTGGTACGTTTCGCCCTCGAACGTCGCCCCATGGGGACGGGTGGCCGGGTCGACTTCCATGCCGCACACCGGATCGATCACATGGCCCGCGCCGGCCTGCGCCTGCTTTGAGCCGCAGCAATGGCCCGGGTGGCCGTGGTGTTGGGTGTCGCCGCTCATGCCGCGTCCTCCGCCAATGCGTTGAGGATCGGACAGCGCTTCAGCGCGCCGTGCCCGGGGCAAGCGTCGACCAGGCTGCGAAGGCCGTCACGCACACGCGCCAGTTCGAGCATGCGCTGCTCGACGTCGCGCAGCTTTTCCTCGGCGGTGGCCTTCAGCGTGGCCATGTCGTCGTCGCGATTGTCCGACAGCGCCAGCAGTTCGCGGATCTCGACCAGGGTGAAGCCCAACGCCTTCGCCCGGCGGATGAAATGCAGGCGCGACACGTCCTGCTCGTCGAACAGGCGATACCCGGAAGGCAGGCGCGAGGCCGGACGCATCAGTCCCTGCTGTTCGTAGTACCGCACGGTGTCGATGCCGACGCCAGTCCTGCGGGCGAGTTCTCCGATCTTCATGCAGTGCTCCGTCCGTGTCCGGATGTGGGGATCGCTGCAGTCTGCAGGCTGGACCATGGTCCAGAGTCAAGCCCCCGCCCCGCCCTCCCCTCGTGGGGCCGCGGGGCGGGACACGCTCAATGTTGCACGTAGACCGTGTTCGATCCGTCAGCGTCGACGCGTTCGACCGCGAACGGCACCTTGCGGCCGTCGGGCATCTCCATGCCCGGCGAGCCCATCGGCATGCCCGGCAGCACCAGGCCGCGGGCGTCGATGCGCTCGGCGAGCATGCGCTTGACGTCCTCCGCCGGCACGTGGCCCTCGACGAAATAGCCGCCGACCTCGGCGGTGTGGCACGCGCCCTTGCCGTACGGGATGCCGAGGCCGCGCTTGAGCGCGTCCAGCGCATCGGGCGCGTGCTCGCGCGTCTCGACCCTGAAACCGGCGTCGACCAGGTGCTCGACCCACAGCGTGCAGCACCCGCAGGTGGGGCTCTTGTGGACAATCACCGGGGGCCAGTCCGACGCGGCGTCATGGACCTGCGGCCCGGCAGGCCCGGGTGGGCGCGCGGTGTCGCTCGCGGGCGCTGCGGCAGGCATCGCCGCCGACGGTGCGGCGACGGAGGCCTGTGCGAAGCCGGCGGGCGAGCCGCCCTCGGCGCAGGCGACCACGCCACTTCCGATCGAAAGCGCCAGCAGGATGCGCGTGGACATGCGCCTTGCCCGGCGCGGATCAAGTCGTTCGTTCATGCTGTTCTCCTTGTTCAGAACCAGAAGCGCACGCCCAGGACCAGGCGCGTGTCGTCGCGGTCTTCGCCCTCCGCCAACCGGTAGTCGGCGGTGCCCCCGTAGGCCCGCTCCCAGCTCACGCCCACATAGGGCGCGAAGCGCCGGCTGAACTCGTAACGCAGGCGCGCGCCGGCTTCGAGGTGACCCAGCCCACTGCCGATGCCACGACGCGGGTCGTCCTTGCCGTTGAATTCCGCCTCGGCCGACCATTGCAGGATCAGGCGGTTGGTGAGCAACGTGTCGTACTCGGCTTCAAACGTGGCCGCGCTCTGCCCCGACTCGCCCAGGTACGCCGTCGCCGACACTTCGAACTTGTAAGGCGCCAGGCCCTGCACGCCGAACGCGGCGAATGTCTGCGACGGCCCCTCGCCACCGAAGTCGTGGCGGATGCCGGCCACCACGTCCCACCAGCGGGAAATGCCGTGGCCGTAGAGGACCTCGAGGTCGGCCGACTCGGTGCCGGCTTCGCTGCGTTCGCCCTCGCTTCGCAACCAGACGCGATCGACGTCGCCGCCGATCCACGCCAGCGCTTCCCAGGCGGTGCCGGTGCCGTCCTCATCGGCGTCCCAGGCCTCAAGGCGGTCCATCGACAAGTAGCTGTGCACGCTGTCGCCGTGCATGGCATGCGCATGCAGATCGGGGAACGCCGCCCGCAGGTCGGCTTCGCTGACGGGCGCGATCGGCGTTCGAGGTGCTTCGCTTGCGGTCCCGCTCCCGGGCACGCCATGTCCCATCGCGGCATGATCCATGCCCGAGTGATCCATCGTGGAATGGTCCATTTTCGAATGGTCCATCGCCGGCTGTTGCGTGGTCGGCGGCACGTGCTCGGGAGCCTCGGGCGGATCGTTGCCCGGCGCATCCTGCGCGGTCGCGGATGTCGCGGCACGGTGGTGGGCGTGGGGGTCCTGTGCCCGTGCCATCGACGACCAGGCGAGGGTCGCCAGGGCCGTGGCGAGGGCGACGGAAAGCGTCGCGTGTTTCGATGCGGGGGCGTTCATGCCTCGATCCTCACTTCCCGCATCATCCCGGCTTCCATGTGGTACAGCAGGTGGCAGTGGTAGGCCCAGCGCCCCAGCGCATCGGCGCGCACGCGGTAGCTGCGCCGCGTGCCCGGCTGCATGTCCACGGTGTGCTTGCGCACCATGAAGTTGCCGTCCTCGTCCTCCAGGTCGCTCCAGACGCCGTGCAGGTGGATCGGGTGCGTCATCATC
>JAUIJO010000268.1 GCA_030431185.1 Gammaproteobacteria bacterium
CATGTTGGCGGCATCGGCCTGCTCACCCGCCGCGCCGCCGCCGACCACGTCGCGCCAGGCGCCGCCCATGTCGGATCCCATGCCGCCCATGCTCAAGACCTGCGACCCCGAGAAAGCCAAGGCCGAACTGATCGGCAAGCCCGCCAACGAGGCCAACATCGAACAGGCCCGCGTCGCCAGCGGCGCCGAGCGCGTGCGGGTGATCAAGCCCGACATGATGGTGACCCTGGAGTTCGTCGAAAGCCGGCTCAACGTCGACGTCGACGAAGACGGCAACATCCGCGACCTGCGCTGCGGCTGAGGCACGCCCCGCGCGGGGCGACGGTCAGACCCGGTCGTCCAGGCCTTCCACGCCGTTGTGGCGCGCGCAATGCGCGCAGCAGTACACCGTGCCATCGGCTTCCACGCCATGGCCGATGACGCGGCACTGGCAGTGCGCGCAGGTCGGCGCGGTGCGCTGGATCGCACACTCGAAAGAATCGAAGGTGCCGCTGCCCCAGGCCGTGGTGACGGTGAACGCCTTGTCGTATTCGTTTCCACAGACATCGCACTTGGCCATGTCATGCCTCCTGGCAGTCATGAAGGGAAGGCCGCAGTGTCCCCGCCCCGGCGGCGAGGCGACGTGAAAAACATTCAGCCGCGGTGGGCGCGCTTCAGGAAGGCGAGCGCGGCCTGCTCCCATTGGCGCATGCCACGGGCGCCGTTCGCGCCGGTGCGCGCCGCGGCCCGATGCACCCGGCCGTCCCGCCAGCCCGACCACACCGCCGGGTCGACATAGGCGCGACGGCAGACTGCCGGGGTATTGCCGAGCAGGCCGGCGACGTCCGCGAGCACCGCCGTCTCGACGGCTTTCAGCGCGCGTTCGGAGGGCGGCGATGCGCCACGCCCCTCCGGCAGCGGCGTGGTCGCCAGGCGCTGGAAGGCCGCCAGCGTCGCCCCCCAGGTGCGGAAGTCCTTGGCCGTGAACGCCTCGCCCATCGCCTCGTGCAGGTAGGCGTTGACGTCGCCCGAATCCACCGGCACCACCTCGCCTTCGTCGTCGCGATACTGGAACAGCCATTGGCCGGGCAACTGCTGGATGCCACGCAGCTGCCTCGCGAGGCGCGCGTCGTCGATCGCCGCTTCGTGGCGCAGCCCCGACTTGCCCCTGAAGCGGAACTGCACGCGGCCGCCCTTGAGGAAGCCGACGTGGCGGTTGCGCAGGGTGGTCAGGCCGAACGAACCGTTCTCGCGCCGGTAGGCCTCGTTGCCGACCCGCAGCAGGGTTTCGGCCATCACCGTGACGGCCAGCGCGAGCACCTTGCGCTTGGGCCAGCCGCGCAGGCGCAGGTCCTCGCGCAGGCGGCGCCGCAGCGCCGGCAGCCCCTGTCCGAACGCGACGATGCGATCGAACTTGCCCGTGCCGCTCGCCTGCTGCCAGTCGGGGTGGTAGCGATACTGCTTGCGGCCGCGCGCGTCGCGCCCGGTCGCCTGCAGGTGGCCATTGGCGAAGCGGCTGATCCACACATCGGTATAGGCGGGGGGAATGGCCAGCGCACGGAACCGCTCCAGCAGCGCGGGATCGCGCACCGGGCGGCCCTCCGGATCCCGATAGCCGAAGCCGCGTCCCTGGCGGTGGCGCGAGTAACCGGGCATGGCATCGTTGACGTGGCGGAGGCCCGCGTCGCGCGCCTGGCGGGTGGCGGCGTCGTTGGCGCCGTGGGATGGGGTCGTGGACATGTCCATTCGATAGCCGATCGCCGATCAAGACCGCGCCAAGGCCGCCCGGCGCCTGCACCTCGCCGCGACACGCCAGCGGCCAGACTCGACGCCTGTCCATCCCGACCGGTCCATCCATGCCGTCTCCACCGACTGCTCCACGCGCCCTCCGCTGGCTGGCGACCCTGGTCCTCGCCCTGCTGTGCGCTTGCGGCGACTATCCACGCGACCCCGAACACAGCCTGGACCGGGTGACCGACGGCGTGCTCCATGCCGGCGTGGTCCATGACCCGCCGTTCGTCGTCCTCGCGCCCGGCCGCGCGCCCACCGGGTCCGAGGTCCACCTGGTGGAGGCATTCGCGGCCCGCCATGGCGCCCGTGTGGACTGGCAGGTCGACACCCACGACCGCTTGATGCAGCGGATGGAAGACTTCGACCTCCAGCTGGTGGTCGGCGGTACCGCGCCCGACTCGCCGTGGAAGGAACGCATCGCACTCAGCGAGCCGTTCCGCGACACCGATGAAGCGGGCACGCCGGTGATGCGGGTGATCGCATTGCCGCCCGGCGAGAATGCCTGGCGCCGGGCGCTCGAGGCCTACCTGCGCAGCGACGAGGCGCGCGCGCTCCTGCACGGCGGGCCCAGCGCCGGTGGGGTCTCGCCATGAGCATGCGCCCCTGCCATCCGCTGCCCGAGCGGCAGGCGGCCTTGCTGCGCCGGGCGGAGATCCTGTGCTGGATCACGCTCGTCGCCCTCGCCGGCACCGCCGTGCTGATGTACCTGGCGATGGGCGAATCGCAGGCGATGAAGACCGCCTGGGCCGAGGACCTGTTGAGCATGGTGCCGCCGCTTGGCTTCCTGCTGGCGGCACGCTTCTCGCGCAAGCCGCCCGATGCGACCTACGTCAACGGGCGGTCGCGCGCCTTCGACATCGCGTTCCTGGCCTCGGCGGTCGCCCTGTCCTGCGTCGGCATCTGGCTGGTGGTCGACAACGTGACGGCGCTGGCGACGCGCGAACATCCCAGCATCGGCAGCCTGCAGGTGCTCGGCCACCACGTCTGGCTGGGCTGGGTGATGATCACCGCGCTGCTGGTCAGCGCGATCCCGCCGGTGATCTTGGGCCGGCTCAAGATCACGCTGGCCCGTGAGCTGCACCTCAAGCCGCTGCATACCGACGCGGACATGAACAAGGCCGACTGGATGACCGCGCTCGCCGGCGTGGCCGGCATCGTCGGGATCGGATTCGGCGCGTGGTGGGCCGATGCGGTGGCCGCGCTGGTGATCGCCGCGGACGTGTTGCACGACGGCGTGCGCAACATGCTCCACGCGTTCCGCGACCTGAACGACGCCCGTCCCGAAACCGTGGAGCGCGGCAAGGCCGACCCCGTCGTCACCCGCATCCGCGACCGCGTGCTGGCCCTGGACTGGGTCGAGGACTGCCACCTGCGCCTGCACGAGGAGGGCATGCGCCTGTGCGGGATCCTTGTGCTGACGCCGCGCGACCGGCGCGCATTGACCCCGCGACTGGTGGAAGCCCAGGCGGTGGCGCGCGAGGCGCACTGGCGGATCGACGAGATCGTGGCCACCTTCAGCGAAGCGCTTCCGGAGGAAGAGGTCCCCGCCAACGGCGGCAATTGAAACGCCGGGCCGATGCGGCCGCCCCGGCGAGGCGTCAGGAACCGCAGTAGGGGTAGCGCGAAGCAGAACCCATCACGCGTCGTGCGTGTAATTCCACGACGGTGGGTTTCGCCTTTGGCTCTACCCACCCTACGAGACGGGGGGAGAGGCTGGGCCGTAGGATGGGTAGCGCGAAGCAAAACCCATCGCGCGTCGTGCGTGTAATTCCACGACGGTGGGTTTCGCCTTTGGCTCTACCCACCCTACGAGACGGGGGGAGAGGCTGGGCCGTAGGATGGGTAGCGCGA
>JAUIJO010000269.1 GCA_030431185.1 Gammaproteobacteria bacterium
CTGCTCGGTCTTGTACGGCCACATGCGCGTACCGCCCAGCGCCGGGCCCAGGACCGTGTTGTGGATCGCGATGATGGCCTTCAGGCCCGCGTCCTTGTTGTGGCAAAACACGACCTGTTCGTGGCCGTAGGTCTCGAGGGTTTCGAAAATCATCGGGTGCTCCGTGCCGGCGTATGTCCGCGCGTGATGCGCAACGTCGGCAGATTTTTGTAAGTAGTTGAATCTTGGGGATTCGGCGTGCCAAAAACAGGGCCAAGGGCCGTTCCGGCGGGCGCTAGTCTAATCCATTAGTCGGATACGGATAGGTATGGTCGGATGCTGCGCTGCCGCACGAAACCCCCGGTTTTCCATGCCTCCGGGCCGTTCAGGGAGTCAGGGTGCGTCCCAGGCGGAGCGGTTCGTCCGAAGCCCACGTCCGCACGTCCGTTGCCGCCAAGCCAAAGGAAAGGCAAAGGCTGGATCCCAGCGTTCGCTGGGATGACGGCATGGAGGCACGGGAGCCGTGACATCGCGCACGTACACGTAGGATGGGTAAAGCGAAGCGCAACCCATCATCGCATCTCCATTTCCCCCCCCCGGCGCCCCAGACCCCGTCAACCCAGCGAACGCTGGGATCCAGCCTTCCAGCCTTCCAGCCTTCCAGCCTTCCAGGCGCCTGGCTGTCAGGCGTCGTAAGGTGAAATGAGCCACGCGAATTGCGCCGGACACGGTCCCAGGCTGTCACCACCCAAGGTGCAATGCGCTTCGCTTATTGCACCCTACGTTGATCGCGGCTGGATCGCGCCCGCGGAGCCTGCCCCGTTGCCCGTTGCCCGTAGGATGGGTAAAGCGAAGCGCAACCCATCTTTGCGCCTCCATTTCCCCCGCAGCGCCCCAGACCCCGTCATCCCAGCGAACGCGGGGATCCAGCCTTTCAAGCTTCTGGCCTCAAGACGTCCCACGTCAATCGCCCATCCAAGCGACGGCCACCCCCCCCTCTCAAAACGCGCGATACCGCCGTTCCCGCGATACGTAGGATGGGTAAAGCGAAGCGCAACCCATCATTGCACCTCCACTTCCCCCGCAGCGCCCCAGCCCCCGTCATCCCAGCGAACGCTGGGATCCAGCCTTTCAGGCTTCTGATCTCAAGACGTCCCAAAGACACCGCCCACCCCATGCACGGGCGACCCCTCAAAACGCCCGATACGCCCATTCCCGCAGCCACAGCACGTAGGATGGGTAAAGCGAAGCGCAACCCATCATTGCGCCTCCATTTCCCCGGCAGCGCCCCAGACCCCGTCATCCCAGCGAACGCTGGGATCCAGCCTTTCAGGCTTCTGGCCTCAAGACGTCCCTAAGCCACCGCCCACCCCATGCAGGGCGCGACCCCTCAAAACGCCCGATAAGCCCGCTCACGCAGCCACAGGGTCGCCAGCCACTTCTCGCCGGCGACGACCGGCTCGCCGGCGTGCAGCGACTCCGGATCGGCTTCGCCGCTCGCGTCGAGGTTGTCGAACACCACCGCCTGGCCGGGCACCGGCGACACGCTGAGGCCGGCGCGCGGGAAAGCCGTCGCGCCGCCTTCCTCCACGGCGTTGAGGTACACGCAGATCGTGCGCCGGCGATTGCCCGCCGCGGGATGGTCGGCCGCGAGGGTCGAGGGCGGCAGGTAATCGCGATGCGGGCGGTACTCCTGCCCTGGCGCATAACGCAGCACGATCAGCTGCTCGGCGTTGACCAGCTCCATGCCCGCCGCCCGGGCGATGCGCAACTGCACCAGGCGCAGGGCGAAGTCCTCGTGCAGCGGGTCGAAGCTGGCGTCGCTGCTGCTGCGGATGGGATTGTCGATCGCCGCGCCGGTCACCGGGTCGACCGTCATCGAACGCCGCAGCTGCGGATGCGCGCTGGCGACCAGCAGGCGACACTCGTCGGCCGACAGCAGGGCCTCCACGCGACCCACGCGCGGCGTCGTCGCCAGCGCTACGGTCGGCGGCGGCGACAGCGCGTCTTCCAGCGTCAGCGTGCCGGGCGTGGCCTCGGGTTGTGCCGGGACGGGCGCCTCGATCGACGGCAGGCGCGGCACGCCCAACGGATCGAGCTGCGCCCACAAGGCCTGCGCCGATTCGAGCTGCACCGGGCACCCCTCGCCGCGGGCAAGGCGCTCGGCCAGCAACTGCGCGGCCACCACGTCCCCACCATCGGCCGCGGCCTGCAACAGCTGCAGACAGCGCGTCTGGTCGGCGGGATCGGGCTTGCGGCCGAAATGGATCGCCACCGCACGCAGCGCCGGCGGCAGGCGGTGCTGGACGGCCTGCATCATGCGCGTATTGATCCGGGCGTCGCGGGGCAGGGCGGTGCCGCCCAGCGCGACCAGGGCCAGCAGGTACGCCGCGCCCGGGTGGCCGGCGGCCTCGGCCTGCTGCAGCCAGTGCACGGCCTCGGCCGCGTCGGCCGGGCCGTCGATGCCGTGCAGGCGCATGCGTGCCAGTTCCAGCTGCGCGCCCGGGTGTCCCAGCGTCGCCGCTTCCCGGTAGCGCGCCGCGGCGGTCGCCAGGTCGCGGGTCGCCACGCAGGCGGTGGCCTCGCGATGGAGCGCGTCGGCGCGGGCGCGGGTGTCGGGGGCCGGGGGCGTGTCCATG
This sequence comes from Gammaproteobacteria bacterium, assembly GCA_030431185.1. Taxonomy (GTDB): domain Bacteria; phylum Pseudomonadota; class Gammaproteobacteria; order Xanthomonadales; family Xanthomonadaceae; genus Marilutibacter. The sequence goes on from JAUIJO010000269.1 coordinate 2,619, forward strand.
GCCCACAGCCTACCCGCGAAGCCCCGCGTCGCGCAGCCTGGGCACGTCGCAAGCGGCGATCGCCATACGCGCTCGCACGGGAAGGGGATTGGGGCGACACGCTACAATCGTGCAATTGACCTGAACGTATCGAGTCGTCCCATGAGCACGCCCGCCAGCCAACTTCCCCAGGCCGACAGCCCGGACATCGAACCCAGCACCACGCCGCTGCGCTTCGTCACCGCCGCCAGCCTGTTCGACGGCCACGACGCCGCCATCAACATCATGCGCCGGCTGATCCAGGGGCAGGGCGCCGAGGTCATCCACCTCGGCCACAACCGCTCGGTCGAGGACGTCGTCCGCGCCGCGCTGCAGGAAGACGCCGACGGCATCGCGCTGTCGTCCTACCAGGGCGGCCACGTCGAGTACTTCAAGTACATGGTCGACATGCTGAAGGAACGCGGCGCCGGCCACATCAAGGTCTTCGGCGGCGGCGGCGGCACCATCACCCCGGAAGAGATCCGCGAACTCCAGGCCTACGGCGTCGAACGCATCTACCACCCCAACGACGGCATGCACATGGGCCTGCTGGCGATGATCGAGGACGTCGTGCGCAGGGCCAGGGAAGGCCGGGAATCGGGAATCGGGAATGGGGAATCGGAAAAGCCGGGCGCGGCCAGCATTGACGATGAAATCTCGATCGGGCGCGTGCTCAGTGCCATCGAAGATGGTCTCTTTACCGAAGCCGAGTTGACCGGGCTCCGCAAGGAGTGGGCGAACCGCTCTTCCCATTCCCCATTCCCCAATCCCCATTCCCAACCCACCACCCCCGTCGTGGGCATCACCGGCACCGGTGGCGCGGGCAAGTCCTCGGTGACCGACGAGCTGCTCAACCGCTTCCTGGCCAGCTTCCCGGAGATGCGCATCGCGGTGATCTCGGTCGACCCGACCCGCCGCCGCACCGGTGGCGCGCTGCTGGGCGACCGCATCCGCATGAACTCGCTGCGCTCCCCGCG
>JAUIJO010000018.1 GCA_030431185.1 Gammaproteobacteria bacterium
AAATCGCCAAGAAAAAGAAGAAAGACGAGAAAGAGGCCAAGAAGCTCGCCGAGCGCGAGGCCGCCAAGGCGGACGGCGACCCGCCGGCCCCGCCCGAGGAGTAAGGCTGCCGGCGAGGCCTCGTGCGCGCCGCGTCCAACCCGGCTTGCCGTATCCGCCAGGTGATGCGACCGGGCGGACCGCGTCCGGGGCCTCAGGGCCTCAGGGCGGCAGGAGTTTCCAGAACACGCCGTCCCGCAGCTTCACCGACTGCAGCGGCTGCCGTTCGGCAGCCGGCAGGTTGCCGCGGAAGATCTGGCGGATGTCGCCCATCACCTTGTCGGACTCCATGAAATAGGAATGGGCCAGCACGCTCTCGTCCACGCCCGACACGTCTATGGTGTCGATGCCATCCACCAGCATCACCCCTTCGCTTGAATCGCCGGCGCGCGGCCCCCGGTTGACCTGTCGCGAGGCCTTGAGCGCCAGGTCCTCCGACGAGGCGTACAGGGTGACCCGCCCGCTCGCCAGGTGCATCGCGGGCGCGAGCTGATCCCGGAATACCTTGGCGTCGATGTCGGGCGCCGCCAGGATGATGCCGCGGAAGCGTCCGCGCAGGTCGGGTCGTTTCGCCACCAGGTTGCGAAGCGCCCGCGTGACCCCCCGCGTGCCCATGCTGTGGCCGATCACGTAGAGGTTGCTGGCGCCCGAACGGTCCGCCATGTCCGCGAGGAAGTCCTCGATCAGGGGCACCGACCTGGCGATCGTTTCCTCGTCCGTGAAGTAGCCGGCCAGCGATGCCTGCGAAGGCCAGCTGTAGAACACCGGCGCGCCGTCGAAGCGCAGGTCGTAAGCCAACTGCGCGGTGCGGCGCGCCGCATCGCGGTAGCTGACGTTGAAGCCGTGCACGAAGACGAAGGCGCTGCTGTCGCCGGACGCGCGCACGCGCGACTGCAACGATCCGAAGAACGCGCCCTCGGGCAGGCGGCTGACGTCCTGCAGCACGACGTGGCGGGCGGGGTCCTCCTCGAACTCCAGCAGGTACCAGCGCGGCGACTCCAGTTCACCCGCGACATGGCGCTTGGGGATGCTGACGCGGGCCTGCCCATAGGTCAGCTTCCCCGCGTTGGCAGCGGTGAAGCGATCCGCCGCGGGCCGGCTGTCGAACGCGGCGTCGGGGCTGCGGTTGGTCGCGTAGAAGACATCGACGTTGACGTAGTCGGCGGTCGGGGCCGACGGGCGCGCAGCGGGCGCCCGCGAGCGGCCGGTGCGCGGTGGCGGCGGTGGCGGCGGCGGGGGTGCCTCCATGCCCGCGTCTTCCCGCGCGCGGGACTCGCGTTCGGCGGCGCGGCGAGCCTCGGCCTGCGCATCGGCCTGCTTGCGCTGCGCCTCCTCGCGCGCCTGCGCTTCGCGGCGCTCCGCCTCGGCACGCGCCATTGCCTGCGCCTCTGCTTGCGCGACGGCCTCGTCGGGCGTCTGACGCACCGGCGCACAGCTCGCCATCAGCACGGCCGCGAGCAACATTCCGACGATCCGCCGCATGGTCCCCTCCCCCTGTCTTGTGCAGGCGCGGCGGCCAACCCCCTGGCGCCGGCGTCCCGCTGCCGATGTTACCCCAGCCCGATTGTCGTGGCGTGGCGCGCCGCGCGCGGCACCCGCTCAGCCCGACACGCGCCCGCCCTCGACCCCATCCAGACGCTGCGGATGGCTGTAGACCACGTGGCGCCCGGGCCGGGTGAAACCAACCAGAGTGAGGCCGCAGTCGCGCGCGAGGTCGACGGCGAGCGCACTGGGCGCGGACATTGCCGCGAGCACGCGGATCCCGGCTTCGGCGGCCTTGGCGGCCATCTCATAGCTCGCCCGGCTGGTGACGAGGGCGAACCCGTCCTCCCTCGCCATGCCCGGGCGCCGCATCGCCCCGATCAGTTTGTCCAGCGCGTTGTGGCGCCCGATGTCCTCGCGGACCAGTCGAAGGCGGCCTGCGGTATCGCACCACGCGGCCGCATGCAGCGCGCCGGTAGCGGCATTGAGCGGTTGCCGCGAGCGCAACGCCGACAAGGCCGCCTCGATCGCACCGGCTTCCAGGCGACCGCCCTCGCCCACGGGTGCCGGACGTCGCAGCACATCCTCCAGCGCGCGGCTGCCGCACAGGCCGCAGCCGCTGCGTCCCGGGATCGAGGGCGGCATCCCGGACACGGCGTTCGCGGCCGGATCGCGGGTGCTGATCTCCAGGACGATGCCCTCGATGACTTCGCGGACCTGGATCCCGGCGATGGCACCGAGCGGAATGCGGCGTTCGGTCAGGGCGAAGCCGACGGCGAAGTCCTCCAGGTCGGAGGGCGACGCCATCATCACCGCGAATGCGACGCCATCGAACTGGATCTCGACCGGGACTTCCTCGGCCAGCAGGTCGTCGACCGGGGTCGACGCCCCCGCCTCCACCCGCCAGACCCCCCGCCCCGCGAGCCCCTTGCCCACCGGATCACCCGTTTTCAAGCGGCCGCCGCGACGATGCGGACCGCGATCGACTTGTAGGCCGGCGTGCCCGACTCGGCATCGTGGCTGGCCAGCGGCACCAGGCGATTGCCCTCCGGGAAGTACATGGCCGCCGAACCGCGCGGCAGGTCGTATTCGATCGCGGTGCAACCGTCGACCCGGTGCGCGCCGGCGTCGCTGCCGGGCACCCGCGATTCCACGTCGACGCGGTCGCCGTGGCGCAGGCCCCGCTCGCGCAGGTCGTCCGGGTTCATGAACACCACGTCGCGGCGGCCGCTGACGCCGCGGTAGCGGTCGTCCAGTCCGTAGATGCTGGTGTTGTACTGGTCGTGCGAACGGATCGTCGTCAGGGTCAGCACGTCGTCCGCATCGTCGCGCGGATCTTCGTTGAGCCCCGCGGCGACGTGGAAATGCGCCTTGGCACCCTCGCCGCCCCAGTCGCGCACCGAAGCGCCCACGTACAGGCGGAAGCCGCCCGGCTCGCGCACGCGCCGGTTGAAGTCGCGGAAGATCGGGAACACCACCGCGATGTCGTCGCGGATCCGGTCGTAGTCCGCGACCAGCCCATCCCAATCCACGCGGCTGTCGGGCAGAAGCGCCTTGGCGATGCCGGCGACGATCGCCGGTTCCGAGCGCAGGTGCTCCGAGGCCGGCGCGAGCCCACCCTGCGAGGCATGCACCATCGACATCGAATCTTCCACCGTCACCGACTGCGGACCGCCCGCCTGCACGTCCAGCTCGGTGCGCCCCAAGCAGGGCAGCAGGAAGGACTGGCGCGCGGGGATCAGGTGCGAACGGTTGAGCTTGGTGGCGACATGCACGGCGAGGTCGAGCCCGCGCATGGCCGGGAACGTGGCTTCGGGGTCGGACATCGCCACCGCGAGGTTGCCGCCCATGCACATGAGTGCCCTGGAGCGTCCATCGCGAATCGCACGGATCGCGGCCACCGCGTCGTGCCCGTGGGTCAGCGGGAACTCGAAGCCGTAGGTGCGCCGGATCGCGTCCCGGAGCGCGGGCGTGGGTTTTTCGGTGATGCCCACGGTGCGGTCGCCCTGCACGTTGGAATGGCCGCGGATCGGCGCGATCCCGGCGCCCTGCCGGCCGATGTTCCCGCGCAGCAGCAGCAGGTTGGCCATCTGCTGCACGTTGCGCGTGCCGAACCGGTGCTGGGTCATGCCCATGCCATAGCAGAGGATCACGCGATCGGCATTGGCGTAGACGCGGGCCGCGGACTCGATGTCCCCGCGCGCCAGGCCCGACACCCGCTCGATGTCGTCCCAGCCGGTGTCGCGGATATCCTCGCGCAGTGCGTCGATGCCGTCGGTGTGCGTGTCGATGAACCCATGGTCCAGCACGCCCGTGCCGCCGGCGGCGCGGTCAGCGGCGTCGGCTTCGAACAGGTATTTCATCATGCCCTTGAGCAGGGCCAGGTCGCCGCCGATCCGGACCTGGTAGTACGTGCGTGCGATGGGCGTGGCGTGGTTGGTCAGCATGTCGCCCGCATGCTGGGGCGAGGTGAAGCGCTCCAGTCCGCGCTCGCGCAGGGGGTTGACCGCGATGATGGGTACGCCGCGGCGGGACAGCTCGCGCAGTGTCGTCAGCATGCGAGGGTGGTTGGTGCCGGGGTTGTGGCCGAAGCTGAAGAGCGCGTCGCAATGATCGAAATCCTCCAGCGTCACCGTGCCCTTGCCGACCCCGATGGACGCGGGCAGGCCGACGCTGGTGGCCTCGTGGCAGAGGTTCGAGCAGTCGGGAAAATTGTTGGTCCCGAATTCGCGCACCATCAGCTGGTAGAGGAAGGCGGCCTCGTTGGACGTGCGCCCGGAGGTGTAGAACTCGGCCATGTCCGGCTCCGGCAGTGCGCGCAGGGCCTCGCCAATGCGTGCGAAGGCCTCGTCCCAACCGATCGGCACGTAGCGGTCGCTGTCGGCGTCGTAGGTCAGCGGATGGGTGAGGCGGCCGGCGTCCTCCAGGGCGTGGTCGCTCCACTCCCAGAGCGCGGAGACGGTGTGTTCGCTGAACAGCTCGGGCGTCGCGCGCTTGCCGGTCGCCTCCCAGGCCACCGCCTTGGCGCCGTTCTCGCAGAATTCGAAGGACGAGGTGTGCCGCGGGTCCGGCCAGGCGCAACCCGGGCAGTCGAAACCGGTGGGCTGGTTCACCCGCCGCAGCGCCGATGTCTCGCGCCCGACCGCCATCTGTTCCTTCAGCACCCGCGCGACCGCACCCAGTGCGCTCCAGCCCCCCGCTGCGCCCTCGAAGGGTTCAACGCCCGGTACCTTGCGCTCGCTCATCCCGCGTCCTCCGATCCGTTCGCGGCCGGTCCCGGCCGCTTTCCGCCGACGGTTCTACGGTACCACCGCGCCCGCGTCCTTTCGTCGCAACGTCGTGATGTCGCACGCACCGTCCTGCCCATCGCGACCCGCGCGATACCGGGCGCGCGTACGATGCCTGCACCATCCCGATCGCCGGAAGTTCCATGACAGGCCCGACCATGCCCGCCGCCTTCCTCGGCCACGGCAGCCCGATGAACGCGCTGGAACGCAACCGCTACACCGACGCCTGGCGGGCGTTCGGCGCGAGCGTACCGCGACCGCGCGCGATCCTGATGGTCTCGGCGCACTGGTACGTCAACGCAAGCGCGGTCACCGCGATGGCGCGGCCGCGCACCCTGCACGACTTCTTCGGTTTCCCGCCGGCCCTGTTCGACATGCAGTACCCGGCGCCGGGGCTGCCCGCGCTACACGAAGAGATCGCCGACCTCGCCCGCCCCGACCATGTCGGCGCCGACGTCGACGGCTGGGGCCTGGACCATGGGACCTGGTCCGTGCTGGCGCACGCCTTCCCCGACGCGGACATCCCCGTGGTGCAGCTGTCGATCGACGCACGGCGGCCGGCGGCCTACCACCTGGCGATGGGCGAGCGGCTGGCCGCGCTGCGCACGCGCGGCATCCTCGTGATGGGCAGCGGCAACGTGGTCCACAACCTCCGCGCGATCGACTGGAACCGCCCGGACGGCGCCTTCGACTGGGCCCGGCGCTTCGACGAACGGGTCCGCCAGGTCATGCACGAACGGCCCGGCGACCTGCCTTCGTTGATGGAGGGGCCGGACTACGGCCTGGCGGCGCCCACCCCCGAACACTTCCTGCCCCTGCTGTACATCGCCGGGCTCGCTGCGGCCGACGGCGGCACGCCCGGCATGCTGGTCGATGGCTACGCCTACGGTTCGCTGTCGATGGCCGCGTACACCCTGGGCCTGGACGTCGCCACGGCCGGCCTATCGGGTGCCGGCGCCGCGCCGCTCGACACCTCGGCGCCGCCCGCCGACTCCAACGCCTGAGGCAGATGGCTCAGGCGGCGGCCTGGGCGCCGCTGAGGAGAAGCATGGTGCCGAACAGCAGCCAGTCGTTGATGATGTGCGCGCCGGTGGAGACCCATATGTTGCGCGTCTTCAGGTAGCCCAGCAGCAGGACGAGGCGTGCGCTGCCGATGATGACCAGGCACTGCACCCAGTTCCAGTCGTAGGTCGGCAGGTGCGCCATGCCGAACAGCACCGCCGCGCCCAGCCAGGCCAGCACGAGCGCGGCGGTCCGGCCCAGGCCGCATTTCATGTGCAGCCACCAGGCAATCGCCAGGAACGGCAGGACCGTCATCACCTCTTCGCCGAACAACTGCGGCAGGGTCTTGAGGAAGAACATCACCCGCTGGGCGGTGTCCTGCCCGCGCAGCATCTCCATCGCCGGGTTGGCCGCGACGCCGAAGAAGCGCGAGACCGCCAGCGCGATGCACAGTGTCACGACGACGTTCAGCAACGCCACCAGCAGCATCCAGCCGAAGTCGCGGGGCGCGAGTGGGCGGAATATCGCGGTCCAGTGGCCCGGCGCGACCCACCGCAGCGCCGCGAGCGGGATCGCGAAGAACAGGATCGCCTGCACCCATTGCCCCCAGCCACCGGCGAAGGAGGGAACGGGTGCGATCAGGGCCAGGAAGCCCAGCACCACCCCGCCGATGACCAGCGACCACTGTGGGCCGGTCAGGGCCACCGGCCGGTCGTCGTAGAACGGAAAGTCATCCTCCCGCCGCACCGCGGTGACGCCGCCGTGCGCTGCCTGCTTACCCGTCTTGGCCATGGCCGTTCCCCGGATCGAAGCGCATGCTCCGGCTCCGACTCTAGCTTCAAATGCGTGTCGGTGCCCGCCTGGCCCGAAGGGTGACGCTCAGGCGGGACCGCGGCGACGCTTGCCCACCAGGGTGATCAGCGCGACGCCGACCAGGATGATCGCCATGCCCGCGAGGTCGTAGGGCCCCACGGTCTCGGCGGCCAACAGCACGCCGATCAACACCGCCACGGGCGGATTGACGTAGGCGTAGCTGGTCGCCACCGCCGGGCGCGCGTGCTTGAGCACGTAGAGGTAGGCACTGAAGGCCACGATGGAGCCGAACACCGCCAGGTAGACCAGGGCCAGGGTCGACTGCGCCGTCGGATGGCTGGGCAGCCGCTCGCCGCTGCCCAGGCCCACGCCGAGCAGGGCCACGCTGGCGCACAGCATCTGCGCGGCGGTGTTCATCGGCCCCACCGGCATGTCCTGGCGCCGGCTCCAGACCGACCCGAAGGCCCAGCACATCGCCGCGGTCAGCAGCGCGATAGCGCCCAGGCGCTCGCCCGACAAGCCACTGCCGAGGTTGAGCACGATCACGCCGACGAAACCCACCAGCAATCCGATCGTCTCGCGCCGCGTCGGCCACTGGCCGTACAGCCCCGAGAACGCGGCCGCGAACAGCGGCATGCTGGAGACCGCGACCGCCGCGATGCCGGAACTCACCCGCTGCTCGGCGAAGCACACCAACCCGTTGCCGAAGCCCAGCAGCAGCAGGCCGGTGATGGCGGCATTGCGCCATTGCAGGCGACTGGGCGCAGCCTGGCCACGCCAGCGCAGGAAGCCGTACAGCACCACGCCCGCCGCCAGGAAGCGCAGACCGGCCAGCAGGAAGGGCGGATAGCTCTCGAGCGCGAAGCGGATGCCGAGGTAGGTCGAACCCCACACGATGTAGAGGGTGAGCAGGCACAGCGGGATCATCACCCGCGGGTCGAGGTGGCGGGGCAGCGGCGCGGGCAGGGTCGCGTCCGCGGCGGTGGACGTGTCGGACATGGGGGCGTCGACCGGAGGGGGGCGCATAGTATCGGTGCGATCGGCCCGCGCGTGCGCATGCCATTGGCAACACTGCTGACCGCCAGCGGCAGCAATGCGCCGGGTCGGGCCGGGTGGACTCAGGCGTGGATCGCGTCCATCGCCAGTTCGAACGAGCGCAGGCGTGCGTCGTGGTCGAAGATGTTGGCGGTGATGATCAGTTCGTCCGGCCGGTGGCGCTGCACGAAGGCATCGACGGCGGCGCGCACCGTGCCCGGGGCCCCGACCGCGGCGCAGGACAGGGCCGCATCGACGCCGGCGCGTTCGCCCGGCTGGCAATAGGCGTCGAAGGCCGCTCCGGATTCCAGCGGCGGCGGCACCTTGCCGGGCCGCCCGCGCCGCAGGTTGACGAAGGCCTGCTGCTGGGTGGTGAAGAGGCGCGCGGCCTCGTCGTCGCTGTCGGCCGCGACCACGTTCAGCGCCAGCATCGCGTGCGGGGCCTGCAGGTGGCGGGACGGCCGGAACTCTCGTCGGTAGACCGCCAGCGCCTGTTCCAGCATCGCCGGCGCGAAGTGCGAGGCGAATGCATAGCGCAGGCCCAGCCTCGCGGCCAGCTGCGCCCCGAACAGGCTCGAACCGAGGATCCAGGGCTCCACCTCGACGCCGGCGCCCGGCACGGCCTGCACCGGCTGCCCTTCACGGACGGGCTCGAAGTAGCCCAGCAGCTCCACCACGTCGGCGGGGAATTCGTCGGCGCCCTGGTAGTAGCGCCGCAGCGCGCGCGCCGCCGGCTGGTCGGTGCCGGGCGCGCGGCCCAGGCCCAGGTCGATGCGGCCCGGGTACAGCGACCCCAGCGTGCCGAACTGTTCCGCCACCTGCAAAGGCGCGTGGTTGGGCAGCATCACCCCGCCGGACCCGACGCGGATCGACGTCGTGCCGCCGGCGACGTGACCGATCAGCACCGCCGTCGCGGCGCTCGCGATACCGGGCATGTTGTGGTGTTCGGCGAGCCAGAAGCGACGGTAGCCCAGCTGCTCGGCGTGGCGGGCCAGCGCCAGGGTGTTGTCGAAGGTCCGCGCCGGCGTACTGCCGACGGTGACGGGCGCGAGATCGAGGACGGACAACGGGACCATGTTCACGACTCTCCGGGGGGAACTCCCCAGATGGGGATGGCCGGGCGCCGCGTAAAGGGGCACCGCCCTGTTCCCGCGATGCCCCGCCCGCGATCATGGCGTGCGGACGGGAGCCGGAGACGGGACCGGCCCTCCGCCCGGCACGTCCGCGACGCGCCGCCGCGTCGCGGCGGCTCCCTTGAAAAGGACGCGCCAGTGCGTAGGCTGGGGCATGGCCTCCCTCCCCTTCTACACCCAGTCCTGCGGCAGCCCGGGCGCGCATGCCCGCATCGATGCCGAACCGCCTGTCCGGCACGTCGCGGTCGTCGGCGGCGGCAGCGCCGGCTGGATGACCGCCCTGCTGCTGGCCAACACGGCGTTCGGCGAGCGCCTGCGCGTGACCGTGGTGGAATCGCCGCAGGTGGGCACCATCGGCGTCGGCGAGGGCTCCACGCCGTGGCTGCGCGGTTTCTTCGAGGGCCTGGGCATCGAGGAGGCCGAATGGATGCCGGCCTGCAATGCGACATACAAGGCCGGCATCAGCTTCGAGGGCTGGTCGACGCGCCCCGGCTTCGAGCGCTACTTCCACCCGTTCGCGTCGATGCTCGACAACCTGACGATGACCCAGTTCGTGCAGAACGTGCATGCGCGCCTGCAGGGGGCCGACGTCGACGCGCATCCGGACCGCTTCTTCATCGCCGCGCGGCTGGCGCGCGACGCCCTAGCCCCGCGACCGGCGCGCCACTTCCCCTTCGACGTCTGGTACGGCTACCACTTCGACTCCAGCCTGCTGGGCACCTTCCTGCATCGAAAGGCCCTGGAGCGCGGGGTACGCCACCTGCCACGCCACGTGCGCGCGGTGACCCGTGCGCCGGACGGCGACATCGCCGCCCTGGAACTGGAGGGCGACGAGACCCTGGCGGCCGACTTCTTCGTCGATTGCACCGGATTCGCCTCCCTGCTGATCGGCAAGGCGCTGGAGACGCCCTTCATCCCGTTCGCCGACAACCTCTTCAACGACGCCGCGGTCGCCCTGCCGAGCCCGGCCAGCGGTCCGATCATGACCCAGACCGTCTCCACCGCCCTGTCGCACGGTTGGGCATGGAAGATCCCGCTGACCGAGCGCCATGGCAACGGCTATGTCTTCAGCACCGCGCATTGCACGCCCGACCAGGCCGAGACCGAGCTGCGCGGACACCTGGGCCTGCTCGATGCCGACGTGCCCGCGCGCCACCTGAAGATGCGCGTGGGCCGCAGCGCCGAAAGCTGGCGCCGCAACTGCGTCGCCAATGGCCTGTCGCAGGGCTTCATCGAACCGCTGGAGGCGACCGCGCTGCAGTTCGTGCAGCGCACCGCGAGCCTGCTGGTCGAAGCGCTGGAAAGCGGCGACATAGGCGACGACACGCGCCGGCGGTTCAACGACACGCTGAACGCACAGATCGAAGGCACGCGCGACTACATCGTCGCCCACTACAAGACCAACAACCGCACCGATACCGACTACTGGCGCGACAACACCGCCAACGCCCACCTGTCCGAGCCGCTGGTGCAGTTGCTGCGGACCTGGATGGCGCGAAAACCGATCATCGGCGGGCTCAGGCAGGGCCAGTTCGGCAACGCCTACCCGGTGGTGTCGTGGTACTGCCTGCTGGCGGGCATGGGGATCTTCCCCGACGCCACGAGCCTGCAGCCCCCGACGCCACGGCAGGCCCAGCACAACCTCGCCGCGATCGAGAACCTCATCGAACGCAGCGCGATGAACTTCCCCGACCACCGCGGCCTGCTGGCGGACATACCGCCCCGGGTCCACGAGGACTCGCTTCAGTTGTACCTGTGGTGAGCGCGTCCGCCCAGGCTCAACGGCAGATGCGCGCGCCGCCGCGATCGAAGTGGAAGTGGTCGGCATGGGCCGCGTTGTACGCCGGGCCGAGGACCGCGTCGAAGTAGCGGCAGGCGCCGTCGTGCAGATCCTGCAACAGGCGCGCTTCCCCGCTCGCCGGGGCGTCCGCCGCCCCGTGCTCCGACACGCGTATCCGGCGCCCGTCCGCCAGCACGACCGCCGCCAGGTCGAGGGCGTCGGCGGTGGCATGCCGGCTGCGGCGGCCGTCCGGGCGTCCGTAGAGGTTGCGGCACGCATACGAACCCAGGTGCTCGATCGCCACCACCGCCTGTCCCGTTCGCCGCCGCGCGGACGGCTGCAGCACGTGCGCCTCCCACATCGCCAGGGACAGCGCGGCCCGGCAACTGAGCGGGAACGCGCGGCCGGGATCGATGCGCCCACCCGTGACGCGAACGGCGTTCTCGAAGCCACAGCCCTCGCCGGTCGTCCGGTCGGGCAGCGGCGTCCATTCCAGGTTGGAGCGCGACAGAGCCTCGAGGCAGGCGGTCGGCTCGGCGCCGGCACGACGCAGCTTCAGTCCGGTCAATGCATTCGGCGTGGCCCGCACGTCGAGCGGCGCCCAGGGATTCCAGTCGTCGGGCACCTGCAGTCGCCCCGAACCGAGCGACCACGCCAGGAACGCAAGCAACAGGAGCAGCAGCCACGCCAGGCGGGAAGCCGGCGTCCGGGACGGCGAGGTATCGACCATGCCCCACTATCGACGGGCACGTGTCAATCCCGGATCAAGCCGCCCGTGCCGATGCTGCACTGCAGCTTGCCCCTTTGGACACTGGGCAGGCCCTGCCGACACTGTCGTACTGCCCGGCACATTCGCCGTCAGGAGACGCAGATGCCCCCGGTTGCCCATGGACGCGCGCCGTCCCACGTTCCTGCCCCGCCCGCCACGCGCCCCGCGACGCCACGCTCGCTGCGGCGGGTCGCCACCCTCGCCTGCCTTGCGATGGCCTCGCTGTGCGCCCTGCCCGTCGCGGCCCAGACCGAGGTCACCGGCTTCGGCAGCAACCCCGGCAACCTGCGCATGTTCAAGTACGTGCCCGCCGGCCTGCCCTCCAACGCACCGCTGGTGGTGGCGATGCACGGCTGCTCACAGAGCGCTTCCAGCTACGACGCCGAGACCGGCTGGCAGATGCTCGCCGACCGCTGGCATTTCGCCCTCCTGCTGCCGCAGCAACAGAGCGGCAACAATGCCAGCGGCTGCTTCAACTGGTTCACGACCGGCGACACGAGCCGGGGACAGGGCGAGCCGCTTTCGATCAAGCAGATGGTCGATCGCATGATCCTCGACCATGGCATCGCCGGCGATCGCGTCTACGCCACCGGCCTGTCCGCGGGCGGCGCCATGACGGCGGTGATGCTTGCGACCTACCCCGACGTCTTCGCGGGCGGCGCGATCCTGTCCGGACTGCCCTACCGCTGTGCGACCAGCCAGACCGCGGCCTTCAGCTGCATGAACCCTGGCAGCGACCTCGGTCCTTCGGCCTGGGGCGACAAAGTCCGCGCGGCGGGCAACTGGAACGGCCCGTGGCCGATCGTGTCGATCTGGCATGGCGACGCCGACTACGTGGTGCGACCGGCCAACCTCACCGAGGCGATGGAACAGTGGACGAACGTGCATGGCATCGATGCCATCGCCGATGTCGCCGACACCGTGGCCGGGTATCCGCACAAGGTGTACAAGGACGCCGCCGGCACGCCCCGCGTGGAGACCTACACCATCACCGGCATGGGCCATGGGACGCCGGTGGACCCCGGCAACGGCGAGAGCCAGTGCGGCACCGCGGGCGCCTACATCCTCGACGCCAACATCTGCTCGAGCTACCACATCGGCCATTTCTGGGGCCTCGACAATCTCGACGGCGTCGCGCCCACGGTCTCCCTGACCTCGCCCGCCGACGGCAGCACCGTGAGCGGCAACGTGTCGCTGGCGGCCGTCGCCAGCGACGACGTCGGCGTCGAGCGGGTCGAGTTCCTCGTCGACGGTGTCCTCGTCGGCAGCGACACCAGCGCGCCCTACGCCGCCACCTGGGACGCCAGCGCCACCAGCAACGGATCGCATGCGGTGCAGGCGCGCGCCCGCGACCTGGTCGACAACGTCGGCACCTCGGCCGTCGCCCATGTCACCGTGACCGGCGGCGACGATGGCGGTGGCGGCGAACCGCTCACCCTGGACTTCGCCAACGAAGCGTCGTACGACGGCTACGTCAAAGCCGCCGGCGATGGCGGCGCTGCGGCGGTGGGCACGCTGGAAGCCTACCTGGGGCTCGCCGTCGGCCGCGGTACCGACGGCAAGTTCAACCGCAGCCTGCTCTCGTTCGATACCTCGGCCCTGCCCGATGGCGCCACGGTCACCTCGGCCACGTTGACGGTCGCCTACCGCAGCGCTTACGGCGACCCGTGGAGCAGCCCTGCGGGCAACGCGCTGGTGGTCGACGTGCATACCGGCTGCCTGGGCGCGTGCACCGTCGAGGCCTCCGACTGGGCCAACACGCCGACGGCGAGCGCGGTCGCCCAGGTCCCGGCCTTCAGCGGCGGCAGCCAGGCCAGCACCGCGTTCAGCACCGCCGGGCGGGCGGCGATCAACAAGGGCGGCCGCACCCAGGTGCGGCTGCGCTTTGCCCAGGACCCGCTCGCCACCCACTACCTGTGGCTCGACAGCGGTGCCTCGGCCACGCTGAGCGTCACCTACGTGCCGTGAGCTCGGCTGGCAGTCAGCCCCAGCCTTCTGGATAGGTGTCGTGCGTGGGGATGCCGCCGCTGGGGCATCCCCATTCCACCCGCGAGCCCCAGAAGATGTGGTCGCCCGGCAGGATCGGCGGCGCCGTGTCCAGCGAACCGGCGGGGATCATCACGAAGCTGCCGTCGCGCGAACGCCGCGGCAGCGGGCAGCCGCACTGGCTGCAGAACCATTTGCCGAAGCGCTCGGCGCCGGGCAGGTCGAAGCGCGAGATCGCCGATTCGCCCGACAGCCAGGCGAACTGGCCGCTGTCGACGGCGATGTTGGTCGCATGCCCGGTGCCGCTGCTGCGCCGGCAGCGCGAACAATGGCAGTGGACCATGCGCCGGAACGGCGACGTCGCCTCGAACCTCACCGCACCGCACAGGCAACCGCCCTGGAGGGTGGAACCGCTCATCGTGTCGTGCTCCCTGGAAAGATGGACAACCCATGCGTCCAGGGAACGACTGCACTGCGAGGGGCGCCGTGTCCGCCCGGCCCCTACCCGCAGGCCACCCCCTGGATCCCGCCATCGCATCCTACGCCTGTCGCTCCGCCGCGGCACTCGGGCCTCCGGTGCCCGAGGCGCCGCCGGCCGCCGTTGGCGTGCCGGTCGGCTCAGTCCAGCACACGGAACGCCGTCCGCAAAGGCATCTCGATGCCACGATGCCGCTCCTTCAACACCACCTCCACCGTCCAGTCGCCGGAGAGGTCGTCGGCGTCGGCAACGTACAGCAGCCAGGTCTCGCACAGCAACACATTGCCCGGCACGCCCTCGTAAGGACCGCTGACGCAGGCTGCGTCGGTGGCATCGACCTGTGCCAGGCCGTCGGGTTGAGTCACGCGGACGTCTACCGCGGTATCGATCCTGCCATCGACCAGCAGGGGGTTGGCAAGGAACACCAGGACGGCGAGATTTTCGCCTCGCGCAACCTGGTCGGCTTCGCGGAAATGCGGAATGACATCGGGCGGCGTTTCCCATTTCGCGGCCCAGTCCATGTCGGGGGTCACGAGCAGCATGCCGCTGAAGCCGTCGATCTCCCGGCGCGATTCGGAGGGTGGGCTGCTCCTGCCCTCGCCATCACGGAACGGCTGGGCGGCACCGAGTCCACCCACCGCCAGCCCGGCCACGGCCAACCAGCCGCGCATCCATGCTCCAGTGCTCATTCGCACGACCCCCTCCCTCCCCTATGGCGCGTAAGCGCCGGTAGAGCGCACTCTCGCCGCGATCGACGGGACGCGCAAGCCCGGCTGGGCGAAGGGAGATTCAGCACGGTTCGTCCGCGGACCGGGCCTCGACGGCGGCCGCGGCGCGTGCGTCGAGTGCGCTCCGTTCCATCCTGCCGCCCAGCGCCGCGAGGGTGTCGTCGAGCATGGCGTGCAGGGCGTGCACGCGTTCGAACACGGAATGAAGCCGATCGTAAGCCTGCAGGTCGCGGCGCAGCCGTTCCAGTGCCGGGGTCCCGCCGGGTCCGTTGGACACCAGCGCCCGGAGCTCCGTGGAGCCGGCATTCGCCAGCTCCATCCCGCGGCGTTCGTCGGGCGTCAGCGCGGTGAGTCCGGGCAAGGCGCGCACCAGTTGCTCGAAGGCGGCGTCGGCCGCGGCGATCTGGTCGTCGGACAGGGTGATGTCCAGCAGGTCCTGGGACACGGACGTACTCCTATTCTCGTCTCCATGGGGCGGGGCCGCGCGAGGCCCACTCCCGGACCTCCACAGCCCCGGGAGTGTGGACCAGAAGACGGGCGCGGGACCGCTGTCGGATCGGACAGGTCGCATCGGCACGCGCCGCCAGGACGCGTCCTAGTCCTCGCGCGCTTCCAGCACGCCGTGGCGGCGATGCCACTCCTCCAGGGACTCGTCCGGGAAATGCGCCACGTGCGTCTCCCGCTCGCCGGACGGCACCTCGACCCAGTTCGCCTTCGAATCGAGCAGCATGTGCACGCGCGCGGGCGCTTCGGGCAGGGGGGTATCGATGGCCGAGGCGTGAGGATGGAGCAGCTCCGGCCAACGCGGATCGAAGGCCCACAGCGCGCTCCCGCACTCACGGCAGAACCGCCGCTCGCCGCGACTGATGCGGCACCCGCCGTCGTCCTCGCGGATGCGCGCATGGTAAAGGCCCAGGTGCGCCTCGCCTTCGACCTCCAGGGTGTCGGCCCAGGCGCCCAGGTTGATCGCGGCGCCGGTGCCGCCGGCGGTCTTGCGGCAGATCGAGCAGTAGCAATGCAGGAACGGGACCGGCGCGTAGGCTTCGCAGCGGAAGCGCACCTTGCCGCAATGACAGGATCCTTCGAGTTGCATCGGGGCTCACCTCTAGCGGGGGCGCCCCACCCTAGCGCGCCCGGGCTGACGGTCGCGTGGGCGCCTGCGGCCTACCCGGCGGCCTCGGGCGCGCCAAAGGCCTTGCTGAACTTGCCCGAGCGATCGAAGCAGCACACGCGGCGCTTGCCCGATGCGAGCATGTCGCAGGCGCCGACGACCCGCTTGTCGCGCGTCTCGGCCTTCTTCGCGGTGGTGATCCACAGGATCCAGTCGCGGCGCGCGACCAGGGTGATGTCGTCCCAGGCGGCACGCGCGGCCGGGTCGGCGTCGAGGGCCTTGCGCAGGTCGGGCGGCACCCGGGGTTCGAGCTGCCGGGCCGCGGGGCGGATCTCCAGCGACACCGTATCGCCCACCTCGATGCCCGCCGCCTGGCGCAGGGCACGGCTCACCTTCAACCAGTGGCCGCCCTCGCCATCGGGGTCGAGCGTCGCCTTGAAGCCATGCCCGCCGATCGTGCCCTCGACCGTGGTCATCGCGCGGGTCGGCAATTTGGCGCTGGCGTCCCCGGGCAGCACCAGAAACGACCAGTTGGCGTTCGGCGGTGAAGCCGGTCGCGACAGGCGGGCTTCGAAGCGAATGGTTCCGGTTGAATTGGCCATGGTCGGACCTTAGCAAACCGGTATGCACTTTCAAGACGCCCGGGTTCAAGACGTCCGCGCGCCTGCGCGGAAGGACACAGGCAACGCTGGACACCGTCCCCTGCGCTGCGTGAGGCTGATTGCCCTCCTCCCGGAACGACGCCCCATGCAAGACGACCTGAACGCCATCGACGCCACCATCGCTGGCATGTACTCGATGATCTCCGGCCCGGCCGGTCCCCGCGACTGGCGCCTGCAGGATGCGTACTTCCATCCCGACTGCCGGCAGGTCCGGACCGGCGTGGATGCGGACGGCACGCCGTGGATGCTCGCCTTCGACCTGGCCGCTTACCGCGCGGACGCGGACAGGATGCTGGCGGACATGGATTTCTTCGAGGTCGAAACGGCCCGCGAGCTACGTGTGTTCGGCAATATCGCCCACGCCTGGAGCACCTACGAAGCACGCACCTCGCCCGATTCGCCGGTGATCGAGCGACGTGGGATCAACAGCATCCAGCTATGCCGCGAAGGCGATGGACGCTGGCGGATCCTGCACATGGCCTGGGACAACGAGCGGCCAGGCCTGTCGATCCCGGCCTGACGCGGCATCCAAGGGCCGCCAACTCCATCGCAGACGTTGCACGCGCCCGATGGCAGCATGCCCCTTGAGCCAGACGGAGCCGCGGGAATGCAGACCGAGGACATGATCCGAGCCGTGCAGCGCAAACTGGGCGTCCTGGTCGACGGACGGGCCGGTCCGCAGACCTGGGGCGCCATCCACCGTTACGTCGTTCGGCCGGACTCGCCGCCGCGCGTCGCCTTCTCCGCGCCGGGGGACCGGGTCAGCGCACGCAGCGAGCGCGCCATCGCGACCCTGCTGCCGGAGGTGAGGCCGTACGCACGCGCCCTGTACGCCAAGGCCCGGGGCCTTGGCATCGTGCTGGACATCATCAGTGGGACGCGTTCGTACGAAGAGCAGGACCGCCTGTACGCCCAGGGTCGCAGCGCCGCCGGCAGCAGGATCACCAACGCCCGTGGCGGGTATTCCACGCACAACTTCGGCATCGCCTTCGACGTCGGCATGTTCAGCGGCAACCGCTACCTGCCCGAGTCGCCTTCCTACAAGGCCGTCGGTGCACTGGGCCTGGAGCTGGGCCTGGAATGGGGCGGCAACTGGAAAACCATCGTCGACCAGTCGCATTTCCAGTTGCGCCCCGAATGGGCGTTGGACCTGACCGAACGGCAGATGCTGTCCGAGCTTCGCGGCCGGACCCTCGCGGGCGAGCCGATTTTCTGAACGCAGGCAGCCAGCCTTGAGCGTTGCCCGGTAGATCAGAGGCCAAGCGGCAGCGACCGGACACGTCCGGACACTCGCGCGGCGCACGCCTGCCCGGGTCCCGCCATCGCAAGCGACCGGCGCCCAACGCGCGCCCTCGCAGCGCCGGACACGAAGCCCCGGCGCAGGCGGCCTGGGCTATCCTGCGCCCTGACCTGTGCACGCGGAGCCCATTGGCCATTGGAATACTATCGACTGCTGGAGCACGTGCCCGAGGACACCGCGTCGCTGTTCCAGCGCAGCCACACCTCGACCGAAACCAAGACCGGCCGCGTGCTGGTGGACTACGGGCCCGACGAGATGGGCGTGCCCTTCGAGGGGCCGCTGGCCTGCGAACTCGATCGGGACACGCCCCAGGCGCATTGGCCCACGCTCTTCAGTTCACCGGCCCTGATCGGTACGCGGCGCTTGCTGGAAGATCTGCGGGAGATCGGGGTCGACAACATCGAGGTGCATCCGGTGCGCATCGAAGGCGACGACCTGTCCGTGGCCAACCATGACTACGTCCTGCTGAACGTGCTGGGCCGCGTGTCCTGCGCCAACCTCCGCGCCTCCGACGTCGCGCGCATCGACGAGGGCGGCGACGCAGACGACGCGCACCCGATGCGGATCATCGACCGGCTGGTGATCGATCCGGCGCGCATCGGCGACCTGGACCTGTTCCTGGTCGACGAGGACACCGACTGCGTGGTGGTGAGCGAGCGCGTCAAGCGGCACCTGGAGGGCAAGGGACATGCCGACATCCGTTTCGAGCGCCTGGAACAGGCAGCGCCGTGAGCCAGCCCGATACCGAGCGCGGGGATGGGGCGCCCGGCCCCGTTCGACCACGGTTCGTGGGGTGCCCGCGTGCCATGCCTGACCCGCAGTACGGCACCCTTGTCTTCCATTCCCGACCCGCTACCCGGTCGACCCCTCCGGTCGTGGCGTCGCCAGTCCAGCCAGCCATGGAGACTCCTTCCAATGGTGGACGGCGAGTTGCGGCCGGGGCGTCCGCCCGTACGAACGGCCCCCTGACCTTCGACACTGGGGTGCACGTCCATGCACCCGCAGGCTCGAGGAAGGGCGCAGGGTGCCCGGAAGGCCCGACCCCCGTCCGCACACGCCAAGGATCCCCATGAATTTGAAACCGCTCCTGCCGCTGTTGTCCTGTCTCGTATTCGCAGTCCACGCGGAGGACATCACGTTCGTCAACCACGACGGGTTCCTGTCGGTGGGAACAGGCGCCGAACGCACGGCCTCTATCGCCCTGGTCGACATGGACGGCGATGGCGACCTGGATGCCCTCGTGGCCAACGGCCGCCATTGGGCCGAACAGAATTACCTTTACCTCAACGACGGCCATGGCGCCTTCAAGTCGGGACGTCCCGTCGGTGAGTGGATGGACGCGTCGTACGCCATGGCGGCCGCGGACTTCAACGGCGACGGACGCATGGACATCGCCGTCGCCAACGACAAGGTCCCCAATCGCCTGTTGTTCGGAAATGCCAACGGTGGCTTCGACGCGGCCGGCGGATTCGGCGATCCCGCCCTCGCTTCGCGCAGCGTCAGCGCCGTGGACATCGATGCCGATGGCGATGTCGACCTGGTGGTCGCCAACCGGTTCGGCCCGAATGAGATCGCCTTCAACGACGGCACGGGAGGCTTCGACCGGGTCACGCGCTTCGGCGACGCCAAGGGCCCGACGATCCAGGCCCATGTCGCCGACATCGACGGTGACGGCCGGCTCGACCTCGCGACCGCCGAACGCGGCGCGCCCGGGCGCGTCTATCTCAACGACGGACATGGCGGATTCGGTGCGGGCCTTGTCTTCGGCGATGGCGACGAGGACACGCGCGCGGTCGCCAGCGGCGACATGGACGGCGACGGCCACCTCGACCTGGTGACCGGCAGCCTGGGAACGGGGACGACCATCCACTACGGGAACGGGCGCGGCGGATTCACGAGACGGCGCGTCCTGTCGACGGACCATGCGACGGGCTCGGTCGCGATCGCCGATTTCAATCGCGACGGGCGGCTGGACGTGGTCGAGGGCAACAGCGAACAGGTGAACGTCGTGCACCTCTCGCGGGACGACGGGGGCTACCGGGAAATGCCGCTACGCCCCGACCTTGCCGAAGACACCTACCACGTCGCCTGCGGCGACCTCGACGGCGATGGCCGGCCCGACATCGTGGAGTCAAATTCCGGGGAGGCCAACCTGTACCACCTCGTCCGCGCGAACTGATCGCTGCTTGGCGAGCCCTTCGCGCCGAGCCGCACGGCCGCGCTCCACGGGGTGAACCGCGGCATGTCGGGCGATGCGCTCAGGCCGCACCGGTGTCCGCGCCCGAGGCGGCCAGCCAGTCGCCCAGCCGCTCGCGACTGGACGCCTCCAGGTGGACGAAGCGCATGCCCACG
>JAUIJO010000270.1 GCA_030431185.1 Gammaproteobacteria bacterium
GGCACTGCCTGCCGGCCGCGTGCGCGTGTTCGATGGCAGCGATTTCCTGGGCGAATCCCAACTCGGGCACACCGCCGATGGCGAAGAGATCCGGCTCCAGGTGGGCACGGCGTTCGACCTGAATGCCGAACGCGAGGCCACCGCGTTCCGCGTCGACCGGTCCGGTCGCACGATCACCGAGTCGTTTTCCATCCAGCTTCGAAACGCCAAGTCCGAAGCGGCGACGGTGCGCGTGATCGAACCCCTGCCGCGCTGGCGCGACTGGGAACTCGTGGAAAGCAGCGTCCCGGCCGACAGCAAGGGCGCCCAGAAGGTCGAGTTCCTGGTGCCCGTTCCTGCCAAGGGCGACGCGACCCTGACCTATACCGTGCGTTACCGCTGGCCTTCGGACATCACGCCATGAGCTGCGTCGACACCCTCCAGCACGGGTCGCTGGTCGAGCTGCGCCTGGCGCGGTCGCCGGTCAACGCCCTCAATCCCGCACTGTGCGTCGACCTGCGCGATGCGCTCGACGCGGCGATCGCGGGCGGCGCCCACGGGATCATCCTCAGTGGCGGGCCCAAGGTGTTCTCGGCGGGCCTGGACGTTCCCTACCTGCTCTCGCTGGGCGATGACCGGGCCGCACTCAAGTCCGCCTGGCAGGCGTTCTTCGACGCAGCCCTCGGCCTCGCCGAGTCACCGGTACCCGTGGTCGCGGCGATCGCCGGGCATGCTCCCGCGGGCGGCTGCGTGCTGGCCTTGTGCTGCGATTACCGGGTGATGGCATCGGGCCCGTACCGGATCGGCCTGAACGAGACGCGGGTGGGACTGGCCGCGCCCGAAGGCATCCAACGGCTGATGCGCCGCGTGGTCGGCACCTACCGCGCCGAACGCCTGCTGGTCGCCGGCGAGATGGTCGATGCCGCGCAGGCACTTGCGTTCGGCCTGGTCGACGAGCTGGTGGGCGTCGATGAAGTCAGCCAGCGTGCGCTCAACTGGCTGCAGGACCTGGTGTCGCTGCCGCGCGACGCGATGGCGTTGACGCGGAGCATCGCCCGCGCGGACGTGGTCGCGGCGATGCAGCCGGAGCTGATCGAGCTCGACCGCTTCCTCGATGGCTGGTACTCCGTCGGGACCCAGCAGGCCTTGAACGCGCTGGTCGCGAGCCTGCGCAAATAGGCAGCGCGGGCCGACGGCTTGCGGCGGCCCCTGTGATCAGGCGCCGGTCGCGACGGGCCGCGACGGATCGTTGATCCAGCCGCTCCAGGATCCGGTGAACAGAGCGGCACCGGGCATGCCGGCGTGCGCCATCGCCAGCAGGTGGTGGCAGGCGGTGACGCCGGAACCGCACATGACGACGACGTCGCGTGCGGGCGTCGAACCCAGCAGCGCCCTGAATTCCCGGCCCAGGGTGCCAGCGGACTTGAACCGCCCGCCTTCCATGTTCAACGAATAGGGGCGGTTGAGGGCCCCCGGCACGTGGCCCGCCACGCGGTCGAGCGGCTCGACCTCGCCGCGGAAGCGTTCGGGCGCGCGGGCGTCGATCAACATCCCGCCCTCGCGCAGGTGGCGCTGGACGCGTCCGGCATCGAAGAGGCGCGTGGCATCGAAGCCCTGCGCAATGGGATAGCGCGACGGAGGGGTCGCGGGAGCGGGCCCGGCGGCCTGCGGGAAGCCGGCCGCCTGCCAGGCGGCCCAGCCGCCATCGAGCACCGCGACGCGCTCGTGTCCGAGCACCTGGAGCATCCACCACAGGCGAGCCGCCGCGAGCGCGCCATCGCCCGCGTCGTACACGACCATCTGGCGTGTCGGCGACACGCCCCATCCGCCCAGCGTGGCGACGAATTCAGCGGCGTCGGGCCAGGGATGGCGTCCCTGGCCCTCGAGCTCATGATCGTGATCAGACAGGTCGTGTTCCAGGTCGGCGTGGCGTGCGCCCGGCACGTGCGCCTCGAGGAAACGTTCCCGTCCGGCTCCCGGCTCGCCGACATCGGCCCGCGCGTCCAACACCACCAGGTCGTCGCTGCCGAGCAAGGGAAGCAGCTCTTCGGGCGGGATGAGGGTCGTCCAGGCGGTCATGCGATGGCCTCCAGGCGTTGGCGGAAATTCAACAGCATGGACGCCGTCGCGCCCCATATCCGTTGGCCGGGATAACGATACTCCAGCACCCGTCGTTCGCGCCCGCGATACTGGATCACGTGGTGCCCCAGGTTGGTCGGGTTGAGCAGGTACTCCAGCGATACTTCGAAGACCGTGTCGACCTCGCGGGGATCGGGCACGGCCACGTAGTCGGTCGCGATGCCCGCGACCAGGGGCAGCACGCGGAAGCCGGTGATGGTGACCAGTGGATCCAGGAAGCCCAAGGGCAGGGCCTGTGAAGGCAGCAGGCCGATTTCCTCGCCCGCTTCCCGCAGGGCCGCGGAGGCGGCGTCGGGATCGGTCGCCTCGATGCGTCCACCGGGAAAACTGACTTGCCCGGCATGGTTGCGCAAGGAATCCGTGCGCCGGGTCAGCAGTACATTCAGGCCGTCGCCACGCGGCACCAGGCCGACCAGCACGGCGGCCTCGACCTGGATGGCATCGGGCGGCAGCAGGTCGGCCACCTCGTCGCGGTTCCAACCGATGTCCGTCGGGACGCCATGCAGGGGATGCAAGGCCGCGGCGATGCGGGAAAAGTGCTCCGGCAGGGCCCCGGGCGCACCGCTGCTCACCCTCGCACCGCCTCCCGTTGCGGAAGCACGGTTTCCATCAGTCGCAGGCGCTCGTCGTCGTTCATCTGCGACCAGCGGGCGATCTCCGCCGAGCTGCGGAGGCAGCCCTCGCAGTAACCGGCCTCGTCGAGGCTGCAAACGCCGATGCAGGGACTCAGCACGGCACGGAAAGCATGATTCATGGGACCGGGTATCGTTGGATTCGGGTGTGGGGGAAGTATCGAGCGGACCGGGACCCGGATCGACGCCAGGGCGTCGACGGGGTGAATTCCCGGGCCCGGAACGAAATTGCGCCGGCATGCCGGCGCAATTCCAATGGTGCGAGAGCACTGCCTTCCGCCGCGATGGCGGGGGAAGGCCAGGAGGACACGCGAAACACGCGCCTCGTGGACCCCGTCCTTACTTGACGCTGGCCAGCTTGATCTCGAACTGCACCGCCACGTTCGGCGGGAACGGGGTACGCGGGTCGGCGCCGTAGGCCTTCTCGGGGGGAAGCGTCACTTCCCACTTCGAGCCCGCCGGCATCTGCAACAGGGCCTCGCGCATCGCCGGCATCTCGATCTCGCTCAGCTTCATCGCGGGGATGCTCTGGGCGGGACGTGCGGGGCTCGGACGCTCGCCCCAGGCGAACGGACCGGCCACCTGCAGCTCCACCGTGCTCGCCTGGGTCGGCTTGGCGCCGTTGCCCGTCTCGATCACGCGGTACTGGATGCCGCTCGGCAAGGTCTTGACGCCCGACTTGGCCTTGTTCTGGGCCAGGAAGGCGTCGCTCTTGGACTTGTTGGTGGCCGCGGCCTGGTCCCACTCGGCCTTGGCCTTGGCCTGCTGGCGCTGCTGCATGTTCTGCACAGCGCTGCGCAGTTGGTCGACGGGCACGGCCGGCTGGCTC
>JAUIJO010000019.1 GCA_030431185.1 Gammaproteobacteria bacterium
GGTCGAGTACATCATCATCGTCGCGCTCATCGCGATCGCCGCGATCGCGGTGTTCACCTTCTTCGGTGGCACCGTCCGGTCCCAGGTGGGCGGCATGGCCAAGGAACTCTCGGGCCAGTCCGCCGGCTCGGCCATCGACAAGGCCCAGAAGTCCGCCGACAAGGCGGAGAAGGAAAGCAAGAACAAGGGCCTGGACAAGTACACCAACGACAACTCGCGTTGATGTCAGTCGCCGTGCCCCGGCATCGCCGGGGCTCGGCACCACACCGCTGATCAACTGAACGGCAAGGCGCCAGCCGGCCGTTCGTAGGTGTTTGTGTTCGACACGGAAGGAGTCGTCATGCAGGCGTCCATGCCCCCATTGCGAGTTCGCAGGCGCAGCGCTTCCCCTCTTGGCGGCCGCAAGGGCGTGAAAGGGCAGGCCCTCGTCCTGTTCGTCGTGCTGGTATCCATCCTGTGCATCGGCCTGGTGCTGGTCTTCGATACCGGCCAGTCGGTCAACAAGAAGGTCCAGCTGGTCAACAGCGCCGACGCGGCGGCTTACAGCGTCGCGGTGCAGCAGGCGCGGACACTGAACTTCGCCGCCTACATGAATCGTGGGCGGGTGGCCAACGAGGTCGCCGTCGCACAGCTGGTGAGCATCTGGTCCTGGACCAACTACCTGCACGCGCACACCGCGCTTTTCATCGAGGCGCTGGACTGGCTCAAATACATTCCCTATGTCGGCTCGATATTCGCGGCGATGGAGGCCGTATACAAGGGCATCGAGGTGGTGATCGGCGGGCTGCGCACCGTATACCGGCCCATCGCCTCGGCGGCGGTCCTCGCGCTGGACGGGCTCAACGGCCTGATGGCCGGCGCCGCGCGCACCTTCGTGCGCTGGGGCGGCATCGAGGCCGCACAGATCGCCAAGGACGTCCTGCAGAAGAACGACGCCACCGCGCAGATCGACGCGACCGGCTGGGTGGTCTTGGGGCAGCAGCTGACACAGGCCGCCTCGGATGGCCCCAACAGTTTCCTGCAGAAGCACGACCTGCCCGGGCGCAACCGGCGCAGCGCCGGCATGGACCGCTACCGCAACGTGGTGATGGAGTCGCGCGACCGCTTCAGCGCCGACCGCAGCCAGGCCAACAGCCTGTGGATCATCAAGTTGCCGTCGAACGGCGGCACCGACATGGTCGACTACAACCGCTGGGCGGCGATCGACACGCTGCAACTGAAAATCAACCTGCCCTGGCCGCTGGACGACATCAGCGTCCCGCTCGGCTGGGGTGGCGCGCAGGCCGTGGAGAACACGAGTCCGCGGCCGAAATTCTTCCCGGGTATCCGTGCCGGCGGCCGCAACGGCCGCAGCAACGGCTGGCGCGCCTACTACCACAACAGGCGCCCGACCTACCGGCAGTACAGCGGCGCGACCAACTGGGTGGCCACCCGGCTCGCCGCCGACCAGCCGTCGGTCAACCTGTCCAAGCCCTTCCCGTATCGCAACATCACCCAGCGCACCTACACCAAGCGCAACGATGCCTATTTCACCGGCTACCAGGGCCTGCGCGACTACGACGACGTGCGCGCGGGACATGCCCAGAGCCCCGACGCGGACGACGACAAGGCGGGTCCTATCTTCTCGGTCTATGCCACGACCGCGCGGGAGAACGCGCGGACCAGCCAGGACATCGCCGGCATCGGCGGGCCCGCGGGCGGCAACCTCGAGCTCAAGAGCAATGTCGACAAGCTGACCGCGATCTCGACCGCGCAGGTCTATTTCAATCGCGCACCGTATAGCGCCTTGTTCCGTCGCATGGTGCCCCGGAGCTGGAACGGGCGCCCCTCGAGCGACGACCAGCTGGAGATGGGCAACCTCTTCAGCCCATACTGGCAGGCGCGCCTGATCGAGACCCCGACGTCGGTGTACGCGAAGGTCAAGATCGGCTCGCTGGTGACCGGCCCATGAGCGCGTCGATCCGAACCCGGAACACGCGCCGCCACGTGCGCATTGTCCTGCCCGGACTGCTGGCGGCGATGGCGGTGGGCGGGTGCGCTGCCGGCGAGGACGAGGCGCCACCGACGGCGTCGACGGACATGCCGACCGTCTACGCCGACGCCCGGGTGGAACGCCTCGTCGATGGCGCCAATGCCGGCCAGGCCGAATACCAGGCCATGCTGCAGGCCTGCAGTGAAGCGGGCGCGTCCACCGTGCCGCTCTCGGCCGAGGACGGTACCCTGCTGGGCACGGGTCGCTTGCAATGGTGGATCACGCCCGAACGGGTGGCACTGCGCCGCGAGTACTGGGACCTCGCCAACTCCGGCGATATAGACCAGTGCCATTTCACGCTTGCCCACTCAGGCGTGCACGAGTACTTCGACGCGGATCGTTCGGTTGCCTTCGAACTGCCCGGCATGGAGATCGCGAGCGAGGGCCCCGGCGAACCGGACGCCCTGCTCCGACATGCCGTCGACCCCATCGACACGGAGCTTGCAGACGCAGCGACCAGCGCGGGCATCGAACGCGCGGCGAAGACGCAGGTACAGGGTCAGCCCTGCCAGGCATGGCGCTCGGCCCAGGGCACGGTCTGCAAATGGACGGGCGGTGGCGAGTGGGGTTTCGTCGCCTCGCCCGGCTTCTTCCAGGCGACCGACGCGCTTTCGGAGAGCGAGATCATCCTGCAGCAGGAGCCGGCGGGCGGGAACGGGGTCCAGGTGACGCTCACGCGTTTCATGCTCGGCGAGCCCTGGAGTCGCGCTGCGTTGCTGCCGGCGATGGGCGATGGCGAGGACGGGGCCTGACATGAGGACGATCGCGAATCGGGCCGCGTCGCGCGGTCGCCAGAAAGGGCAGGCCATGGTCGAGATCGCAGTGCTTTCGGCGATCCTCGTGCCCCTGTTCCTGCTCGTGCCGACACTGGCGAAGTATTTCCACGCGAAGCAGATGGCACAGCAGGCCTCGCGTGCCGCGGCCTGGGAGGCCACGGTCACGCGCGACTACGAATTCAACCGGCTCAACAGCGACCGGGCGGCACGCCTGGCCTTCATCCGGGAACACAACTTCGGTGATGCCGACACCGCCATCCGCTCCAACATCACCGGCAACACCACCGGGCGCCTCAAGGACGAGATGCTGAACACGTTCTCCAATCGAGAGCTGCTCCGCGGACAGGACATCGTCCTGGAGACCTACAGGAACGAGGCGCCCAGCGGCATCAGCGGCCTCTTCGGTCGCATCGGCGGCCTGATCGAAAAACTGCCCGGCGAGTTTCCGCCGAACAAGAACGGCCTGATCACTGCCGAGGTCACGCTGCGACCCCAGAACCTCAAGTTGCGCAATGGCGCGCGGGCCACTTACCTCGCACCCTTTGACCGCATCGACCTCGAGTTCAAGAGCCACCACACCCTGCTCGCGGACGCGTGGAACGCCGCGGGCAATGGCCTTGACGGACAGCCGTCGCAGCGTCGGGATCGCAGCGTGATCAACCAGGTCAAGACACTCGCACCGGGCACGGTCTTCGAGTCCAGCGGGGACATGTTCGAGAAGATCGATGGAGCGGACTGGCTGCCCATCATCGGACCTGCCTCGCGCCTGCGACCGGGCTACGTCCAGCCCGACATCGTGCCGTCCGACAAGCTCAAGAGACGCTGACCGGATGAGCGGGCACGTGAATACAGGGGGTAGCCTGCTGGCGATTTCGATGCTCTTGATGGCCATCGCGGGCCCGGCGTGCGCGTGGCCCAAGGTCCCGCTTCCGCCGGGGACCACGGGGCAGGCCGTCACCAAGCACATGATCTACAACGGCGTCCCCATGCGGGCGAGCGAAATATCGGTGCCGATGTCGCTCGACGACGTCGTCGCGTTCTACCAGGAACAGTGGGCAGGCAACGTCGTCGCCGACCGTATGAACGGCAAGACGATCGTCGGCCACCTTGATGGCAAGCATTACGTGACCGTCGAGCTCAAGGGCGCGGGCACGCGCACGGAGGGCACGATCGGCATCATGGAGTTGCCGCGGGAGCAGGTGCAACGCGAGCTCGGCAAGGGCATCGACAAACCCGCCAACACCGAGGTCGTCAGCGACATCCGCTACCTGGACGCAAAGGGTGCGCGCACGGTCGTGATGAAGAACCAGCTCAGCCCCTACGTCAACATGCGCTACTTCGTGCAACGGCTGCCCGCGCGTGGCTGGAAGCTGGATCGCGACCCGCGCCAGTGCCTGGCGTCCTCGGGCGAATGCGTCCTCAACTTCACCGGTTCGAGCGACGCCCGGCTCTCCTTGGCGCTGACCCGCGACCAGCCGCCGGACACGGCGATCGTCGTCAACATCGAATGATCCGCTTTCCAAGCGATATGCCGCCATGAAAACGCCCCGTCACCACATTCCTTCCCCGAGCGCTCGCCGGCAACGCGGAAGCGCGCTGATCGAATACACCGTCATCACCGGCCTGGCGGTGCTGGTGCTGCTGTCGAACCCCAACGTGGTCGCCGAGACCATCAACGCGATCAAGTCCGTCTACGAGGCCTTCGCTTACAGCCTCTCGACGACCTTTCCACTACCTAACCTGTGAGTACGAGGGAATCGTGGCCTTGCCCAAGTTGAACAAGAACGTGCTTTTCATCGGGGGAGCCCTGCTCCTCGGTGGACTCGCTGCACTGATGAGCGTGACCTACGTCAAGGAGACGATCTCCAAGGCCGTCGCGCAGGCCCAGGTCGACGAGACCGAAATCGTGGTCACCACCCAGGACCTGGAGGTCGGCCAGGCCATCGGCGAGGACGACATGGTCCTGCGCAGCGTGCCCAGTGAATTCGTGCCGGCCGACGCGGTGACCGCCGAGAACTACGGCGAGTACGTGGACCGCCTGGTACGGTCGCCGGTCCGCGGCGGCGCCCCACTCAGCGCCAGCGCGCTCGTGCCCGCCGCCCAACAGTTCTCGCGGGTGATTCCGCTGGGCCGGGTGGGATACACGCTCTCGGTGAACGAGAACAACTCGGTCTCGGGCATGATCGCGCCCGGGGATGCGGTGGACATCTTCTTCACCGTCGGTGCCGAAGAAGCGGGTGAGGGAGCGGCGAAACGCAGCGGGTCGACGGGCGAGCGCGTCTTTCCCCTCCTGGAGAACGTCACGGTCCTGGCGACCGGCGCGCGCGTCGGGGAGACCATCGGGGAAGAGGAAACCGACGCCTAACCAGGCGCAACGGCTCACCGTCGCCGAGGAAACCGGCGACCTGCGGATCATCCTGCGCAACCTTGACGACAAGACGCCGTTCAACCTGGACGGCTTGACCGAGAACGAGCTGATGGCTTCGTTCGGGGGCATCAAGGCCGATGGCGTCGAGTACATCATCGGCGGCAGCAACTAAACGTTCTGGGGAAGTGTTGAAAATGGCAAGGAATGTCTTTTTGCGGTGCGTGTTCGTCGCTGCCGCGGTTCTTGGTTGGGTCGGTGTCGCGCATGCACAGATGGCGACCCTGCCCAATCGTCTCGAGATGCATGGGGGCCAGGTCCTGGTCCACACCAGCGCCCGTCCGCTCGCCCGCGTCGCGGTCGGCAATGGCGACGTCCTCGAAGTCACCACCATCGAGAAGCGCCAACTGGTCCTGATCGCAGGGGCGAACAAGGTGGGCGAGACGACCGTCCACCTCTGGTACGAGGACGGCGGGCAGCGCTCGATCCAGGTGGTCGTCAACGCGACCGACAGCAGCGCGACCTCGGCCGCCGTCAGGCAGATGCTCGGGCCGTCGTCCACCGCCCAGGTGGCCGATGTCGCGGGCAACGTGGTCATCACGGGCGAGCTCCGCCCGGAGGACGCCGCCCAGATCGAAGCGATCAAGGGCCTGTTCCCCAACGTGATCGACATGAGCACCACCGACCTCGTTGCCATGCAGCCGATGGTGCTGATGGACGTCAGGATCATGGAAGTGAAGCGGGAAGGCATGCGGCAGCTGGGCATCGCCTGGCAGAACCAGATCGATGGCCCCTCCGGCGGCGCCATCAAGGACTTCTCGAGTTCGTTCTACCGCGTCCTGCCGGCAGGCAGTGTGTTCGAGGACATCGCCGACAGCCTGCCCGCCCGCATCAACCCGATGCAGACCTACTTCGGCATCGCGACGAGCATCGGCTCGAAGATCAACCTGCTCACCCAGACCGGAAACGCTTTCGAACTGGCGTCGCCCCAGCTCAGCGCGCGCAGCGGTGGCGTGGCGACCTTCCTCGCGGGCGGCGAGATCCCGCTGCCCCTGGTGGGTTCGTTCGGCCAGACCAGCGTCGAGTACAAGGAATACGGCATCCGGATGAACATCCAGCCGGTCGTCAACAAGAACAACGAGATCTCGGCCTCGATCATGACCGAGATCAGCAAGCTCGATCCGTCGGTCGCCGTGGCGGGAATCCCCGGCCTCCTGACCCGCAAGACCGAAACCGAGTTCAACGTCAACAATGGCGAGACGATCGTGCTTTCCGGCCTGGT
Source organism: Gammaproteobacteria bacterium (assembly GCA_030431185.1). Lineage (GTDB taxonomy): Bacteria > Pseudomonadota > Gammaproteobacteria > Xanthomonadales > Xanthomonadaceae > Marilutibacter. The sequence goes on from JAUIJO010000019.1 coordinate 6,456, forward strand.
CGACATCGAGGGCAGCAAGGGCTTCAGCGGCATCCCCGGCCTGGCCAACATCCCCATCCTCGGGCGCCTGTTCCGCTCGGACGACTTCAACAAGGGGCGCACCGACCTCGTGGTGTTCGTGACCCCGCGCGTGATCACGCCGGACCACGAGCTCAACATCGATGCGATCCAGAAGAGCAACCGTCTCCTCGAGGAGTTCGAGGAAACCATCGGCTCCGAGATCTTCGACTGAGGCCCGGGATGTTCAGCGTAGTCGTCGAAACCGGACGTTCCGGACCCAGGACCATCCGATGCCTGCACAAGGAGTGCGGCATCGGGCGTTCCGAGGAGAACCTGGTCATCCTGCAGGGCTGGAGCATCGCCAACCATCACGCCACGATCCGCGTGATCGACGAGGCCATCTACATCCAGGGCAATGGCGGACGCGCGGCGGTACGCGTCAATGGAAGCGCGATCAAGAGCCAGCATGGTCCGATCGAGGCGACCGATGTCGTCGAGATCGGTGACTACAGGCTCAGCATCACCTCGGAGCTGGGCAAGTCGCGGCGCGGCGCGCAGGCGGCGCCCACCCGGCCGATCGGTGCACCGGCGCCCGCGTCCACGCCGGTTGCCCCGTCACCCGCGGCGACGCCTCCGTCCGCGCCGGAGACGCAGTCGACGTCGACGGACCTGGCGACGACCAGCGATGCCCCGCCCGACATCGTCGTATGGCGCGAGCGCGTCCATGCGTCGCTGCTCAAGCAGATGGACCTGCGCCGGATCGACGTGCACAGCCTCAGCGACGAAGAACTGCGGATCAAGACCGGCGAGCTTATCGACGCGGTGATGTCCAAGGAGTACGCCGACCTGCCCAAGGTGATCAATCGCAAGATGCTCGCCAAGCAGGTCCTCGACGAGGCGATCGGCCTGGGTCCGCTGGAGAACCTGATCGAAGACAACAGCGTGACCGAGATCATGGTCAACGCGCATGACCAGATCTACATCGAGCGCGCCGGCCGCATCGAGAAGTCGCCGGTGTACTTCACCAACGACCGCGCCGTCTTGTCCGCGATCGAACGCATCGTCACCCCCCTCGGGCGGCGCATCGACGAGAGCTCGCCGATGGTCGACGCGCGCCTGAAGGACGGCTCGCGCGTCAATGCGATCATCCCGCCGATCGCGCTGCGCGGCCCCAGCATCAGCATCCGCAAGTTCGCCAAGCGCAAGCTCGAGGGACGCGACCTCATCACCTTCGGCTCGCTCGACGAGTCGATGCTCGCGTTCCTGGAGATCGCGGTGCGCGAACGCAAGAACATCGTCGTCACCGGGGGCACGGGCTCGGGCAAGACCACGCTCCTGAACATCCTCTCGAACTTCATCCCGGACCGCGACCGCATCGTCACGATCGAGGACGCTGCCGAATTGAAGCTGGTGCAGCCCAACCTGGTCGCGCTCGAGGCCCGCCCCCCCAACCTGGAGGGCAAGGGGCAGGTCACCATCCGCGACCTCGTCAAGAACGCCCTGCGCATGCGCCCGGACCGGATCGTGGTCGGCGAGTGCCGCGGCGGCGAGACGCTGGACATGCTGCAGGCGATGAACACCGGCCACGAAGGCTCCCTGACGACGGCCCACGCCAATACCCCGCGCGACGCGATATCGCGCATCGAGGTGATGGTGCTGATGGCGGGCATGGACCTCCCGATGGCGGTCGTGCGCGAGCAGATCTCCTCGGCGGTCGACCTGATCGTCCACCAGCGGCGCTACCCCTGCGGCTCGCGCAAGGTCAGCCATGTCACCGAAGTCACCGGCATCGAAAGCGGGACGATCCAGTTGCAGGACATCTTCAACTTCAAGGTCACGACCTTCAACGGGACCGACGGGAAGGTCGAGGGCGATTTCGTCGCGACGGGAGCGATCCCGGAGTTCATGGAAGAGTTGGCCGACCGGGGTGTCTCGATCGACCTGGGCATCTTCCGGAAGCCAGGGGAGTAGACGCGGATGATCTGGATGATCGCTGGCCTGGCCTTCGCCTCCATGCTCCTGGCGGGCCTCTATCTCGCGAGCGCGGGCGAGAAGTTCATGGTGCGCTACCAGGATGCGTTCCTCGACCAGGCGAAGACCAACCTGGCCGACATGTTCCTGTTCATCGATCCGTCGCGCCTGTTCACGCTCAACATCGCGATGTTCATCGTCCTGCCCTTGCTGGTATGGATCATCTCCGGACAGGCGCTGCTGGCGCTGGTCGCGGCGGTGCTCATCGCCGTGTTGCCCAAGAAGCTCTATGCCTTCCTCAAGCAGCGACGGCTCAACAAGATCCAGGCACAGCTCCCGGACGCCCTGATGATGCTGTCCGGCACCATGAAAGCGGGCCTCGGCTTCTCCCCGGCACTGGAAGGCCTGGTCAAGGACGGCTATCCGCCCCTGGCACAGGAGCTGGCGCTGGTATTGCGCGAGCAGCGCCTGGGCGTCAAGACCGACGAGGCCCTGGAACACTTCGCCGAACGCGTGCCGGTCCTGGACGCGAAACTGTTCGTCTCGGCGGTGCAGATCTCGCGCGAAGTCGGCGGCAACCTCGCCGAAAGCCTCGCGACGCTGGGCGAAACCCTGCGCCGGCGGCTGATCATGGAGAACAAGGTCAAGGCGCTGACCGCGCAGGGCCGCCTGCAGGGCATCGTGATGGCGATGCTGCCGGTGGGCATGGTCGCCTACCTGGCCTTCATGTACCCCGACACGATGGAACCGATGTTCCACACGCCGGTCGGTTACGCCGTCATCGCCGTGGGTGCCGTCCTCGAGTACGTGGGCTACAAGATCTGCCTGAAAATCATGACGATCGACATATGATGCTCGTTCTTCTCTCTTTCATGGTCTGCGCGGCGATCGTCCTGGGTCTGGTCGCGATCCGGGGCATGCTGCAATCCGCGCCGAAGACGGAGCGCGAGTACCAGGATCCGTTGCCGGCGATGCTCCGGATGATCTGGCCGCTCGTGACGATCGCCACCCACGTGGTCGGCCCGCGCATGAGTTCCGAGACGATGGAGAAGTCCCATCGTGCACTGCAGAGCGCCGGCCAGGATTACCTGGTCTCGCCCGAAGAGCTGGTCGGCCTTCGCGTCGTCGGGGCGGGCATCGCCATGGCCATGTTCATGGCGGTGATGCTGATGCTCAAGCCAGGGTTCGGCAGCCTGCTGATGGCGATCGCCTTCGGCTTCCCCGTCGGCTGGTTCTATCCCACGCTGTGGCTCAGCGATCGGCGCAAGATCCGCGTCAAGAAGGTGATCCGCGACCTGCCGGTGTTCCTGGACTTCATCACCATGTCGGTCGAGGCGGGCCTGAACATCACGGGCGCGATCGAGCAGGCCGTGTCGAAAGGCCCTGCCGGTCCCCTCGGCCAGGAGTTCTCCAGGATGCTGCGCGACCTCCGCGCCGGCCTGCCGCGCTCGGAAGCCCTGCGCAGGTTGGCCGATCGCATGGACATCGCGCAGATCTCCAGCTTCACCAGCGCCCTGATCCAGGCCGACCGGGTGGGCGCGAGTCTTGGCGACACCCTGCGCGCCCAGTCCATGCAGCGCCGCGAGGAGCGTTTCCTGAGGGCGGAGAAGTTGGCGCTCGAAGCGCCGGTGAAGATGATGTTTCCCCTCGTGACCTGCTTTTTCCCGCTCGTGTTCATCGTGCTGGCCTACTTCATCTACCTGAAGATGGTGCAGGATGGAATCCTATGAAGCGCGGGCCGCTATACGTGGATGGGACCCTCGTGCTCCCGAGCGTGCGCGGGGCGCTGCGGTGGTGGCAGCGCCTGCGTGGCCTGCTGTTCGCCGAAGCCCTGCCGGCGGACGGAAGCGACGCACTGCTGATCCGTCCCTGTTCGTCGATCCACACGATCGGCATGCGCTACGAGCTCGACGTGGTGTTCATCGACAAGCTGGGCCGTGTGCTCTCGATCCATCCCCGGATACCGCCCTGGCGCGCATGCATGCAGGCCGGCGCCCGCGATGCCCTCGAACTGAGGGGCGGAGTGGTCGAACAGATCGGACTCAAGGTGGGAGACACAGTCGAATGGCGCGCCTGACATTTCCGGCGATCATCGTGGTCGCGTTGGCGCTGCTGGCCGGTTGCGCGACCTCCACGCCTGCCAGGCCGGCGGCCGCGGGCGACCTGGTCGAGATGGAGAGGATGGCGGAGCAGGCTTATGCGAGGGGCGACTTCGCGCGGGCGTCGGACCTGTACGCCGGCGTCGTCGAAGCCATGCCCGACCAGGCCGAGTACTGGTACCGGCTGGGCAATGCCTACGCCCGGCAGGGCCTTCACCAGGAAGCGGCGCTGTCCTATCGCCAGTCCCTGGCGCTGGACGCCAGCAACGCCCGCGGCTGGCACAACCTGGGGATGATGCACCTGCGCCTGGCCAACGAGTCCTTCCTGGCCGGCGAAAAGCGGGGCAGCCAACGGGCCCGCGCGCACGAGGAGAACCAGCGACTGGCTGACGCGACCTCCCGGATCCTGGACGAAGGCGCGCCCATGCCGTCCCCCGCGGCGGTGCCGGCGCGGTCGCCGGTCGGCGAGGACGTGCATCAGCAGGCAGGAGGTGAACAATGAACCTGACTATCCAGCGCCGTGCCGTGGCGCATCCCCGGCGACTGCTCGGCCAGTCGCTGGTCGAGTTCCTGATCGTCGTGCCGGTCTTCCTGTTCCTCGTCCTGGCCATCTTCCAGATGGTGCTCGTCTACCGCGCCAAGACGACCCTCGACTACGCGGCCCTGGAAGCCGCCCGCATGGGTGCGGTCAAGGGGGCGGAAATGGGGGCCATGAAGCGCGGCCTGATCCGGGGGCTCATGCCCCTGTACGCCACCTCCCCGGGCACGGGCGGCGCGGCAACGGCCTGGGGGCGCGCGAAGGCCGACATCGACCTCGGGCGGGCGGCAACGATCGAGATCATCAGCCCTACGCGGCGCGCCTGGAACGACCACAAGGAGCGCCAGTACGACAGGCGCTACGCGCTTCCGAACGACAGCCTCGCGTTCCGCGACCGCCGCGTCGGCAGCAGCGGCATGAACGTGCAGGACGCGAACATCCTCAAGATCAAGGTGACCTACCACTACCCCCTGATCGTCCCGTTCGTCGACCGCGTGCTGCGGGGCGATTCGGACTATGTGAAGCCTTCGGGTTTCATTGATCCGGCGAAGGTCGACATGAGCAACCGCTTCGGCATCTGGTCGCACTACCGCATCCCCATCGAGTCCTACGCGATCGTGCGCATGCAGACGCCGATCTACGACCAGAACCGGCTGCCATGAGGTCCGTGTACGCACTGGCCTGGGCTGCAGGGTGCGGCCTTGCCGTGATGGTGTCCCTGTCGGGGTCGGCGTGGGCCGGTGAAACCCTGCGCATCAAGGCGATCGTCGTCGGACAGGAGGGCGTGGGCTTCAATGTCGGCGACCGGCCGAGCCCGGTGACGATCCATCTGGACGGAGAGCGGTCGCGCGTCGACTTCAATGGACGGGGCGCGGAGGCGATCCACCTGCTGGTCGACGAGCAGACCCGGCGCGGCTGGATCATCGACGCCGGGCAATCGCGCGCCCTCCCGATGGTGGCACGTGGTTTCGGCGAGCTGCTCGTGGATCCCGAGGCGCCCTGTGCCAGGATCGGCGTGCGCTGCCGCCCGGTCCCATCCCGGGTGATCGCGGGCGTCCGGGCGCAGGGCTGGCGCTACATGGACGCCGACCGGCGTGGTCCGGGTGGCACGTCACGCGGCGAATTCTGGGTGGATCCGACACGCGGGCTGATCCTGGCCTACGAAGGGCATCGCAATGGGCGGTCGAGGACATACCGCATGCAGGCGATGAGCGTGACGCCCGTGGAGGATGCCTCCGGACTCTTCGAGCTCCCGCGGGACCCCGGCACCCAGGGGGCGGGGCCCTAAACCCGACGCTTTCCCATCGACGACACTTTCCCGGGCGTCCCGTGCATCTCGATCGCGTGCGCCCCGTTCCAACGAGGATTTATTCGTGCATTCTGGATTTGCGGTTCCCCGGTTGTTCCTGTCGGCCTTGCTGCTGGCGTTGGCATCGCTTGCATTGCCCGCGTGCTCTCCCGGGAATGGGGAAGCCCCCGCCGAGGCAACGGATGCCGGAAGCGACGAAGCCGCAGCGGCGGAGGAGGTGGCCGGGGAAGGCAGCGGCAGCGAGGCGGCGCCGAAGGCGTTCAGTCCCGACAGCCTGCCGGTCAGCGAGGTCGAACTCGGCGAATTTCCTTACTTCCGGCTCCCCGAGGGGTACCACACCAAGCTCAGGAACGAAGCGACCCAGGCGCTCGGGCGCTTCGCGTTCTGGCATGGCGCCGGGTACATCGAGGCGAACGGCCGGATCTACCAGGGGAACATCCAGGCGGTCGAAGGAAAAGTATTCTCGAGCGCCGAGCTCACGCTGGCGATCGAGAAGCAGATCCTCGGCATGGGGGGCGTCCTGATCGCCGATTCGGTGGTGCCCAGCGCGGACCGCGCAATCGTGCTTACGCGGGATTTCGTGGACGAGTACAGCAAGGGACTCTGCTGGCCGACCGAGCCGGTCCGCACCTACGTGGTCCGCAGCGTCGGCCACGATGTGTGGGTGCACGCCTGCACCTATGGGGACATGGGCGGCGGCTGGGTGATCGGCGACATCCCGGTGCCCGGGGCGGTCGAAGCGCCGCTGCCGGGTGCCGGACTCGTCCGTGCCCTTCGCGAGACCGGGAAGGCCGACCTGCGGCTCAGCTATCCGCCGGGCGCGGCCGTGCCCCGTGACCCGGGAGCCCAGGTCGACGCCCTTGCCGGACTGCTGGTCGCGTCACCGCAGGCGCGGCTGTCGATCCGGGGATCCGCCGGCGCGGGCCTCGATGCCGACGCTCGGGAGGCGCTTGCGCTCGCCAGGGCACGACAGCTGCACGACGCGCTCGTCGAGGCGGGCGTGGATGCCGGCCAGCTGGAGTTGGAGGCCAACCCGGAGGTCGCTGCGCCGGGTATCAGTGTGGTTTACCGTCCGGGGTCCTGACGCCTCGACGACCGTGTACAAGGGGGTGCGCGGCAGGTGCACCGCGGGATTTCGGGATCGCATGAAGGGAAGCGGATGGACGGGAATGGCGCGCGTTTGATGGATGCACGACGGCTGGGCGCGCGGGGGCCGCTCATGCCCTTCGCCCTGCTGATGTTCGTACTGTCGGGATTTTCGGGACTGATCTACCAGTCGGTGTGGTCGCAGTACCTGGGACTGGTCCTGGGCCACGCCGCCCACGCCCAGACGCTTGTCCTGGCCATCTACATGGGAGGCATGGCGATCGGCGCGTGGGTCGCCAGCCGCAGGGGCGTGCGCTGGAACCGGCTGATCGCCTGCTACGCGCTGGTCGAGGCCGGCATCGGCCTGGCGGGCATCGTGTTCCATCCCGTCTTCCACGCCTACACCGGATTCGTCCGCGACCACCTGATGGCGTCGTTGCCGGGATCGGGTGCCGCGCACATCCTGCAGTGGAGCAGTGCGGCCGCGCTCATCCTGCCGCAAAGCGTGATGCTGGGCGCCACGTTCCCGCTGCTCAGCGCGGGCCTCATCCGCGCACGCCCCGAGCGCAAGGGTGAAGTGCTCGGCGGCCTCTACTTCGCCAACAGCCTGGGTGCGGCGCTGGGCGCTCTCGCGTCCACCTTCGTGATGCTGCCGCTGATGGGCCTTCCAGGCACCGTCGCAGCGGCGGGCGTGATCAACATCGCGGTGGCGGTCCTGGCATGGGGCCTGGGTCGCCAGGCGGACCGCGCGGCCCCGGCGCCCGGCGTGCCGGGCCCGTCCCCGCAGTCCGGTGGCGGACCCCGCGTCGATCCGGTGCTGCTGCGTGCGCTGACACTGGGTGCGATGGCATCGGGCGCGGCGTCGTTCGTCTACGAGATCGGTTGGGTCCGGATGCTGAACCTGGTCCTGGGCACCACGGTCCACAGCTTCGAGTTGATGCTGGCCGCATTCATCCTGGGTCTCGCATGCGGCAGCCTGTGGATCCGCAAGCGGGCCGACAGGATCGCGCGTCCACTCGCCTACCTCGGCCATGCCCAGGTCCTGATGGGGATCGCCGCGCTCCTGTCGCTGCCGGTGTTCGCCCACAGCTTCGAATGGATGGCGTGGATCATGGACGCGCTGCAGCGGAGCTGGAACGGCTATGCCCTCTTCGAACTCGCGTCCGCTTCGATCGCGATGATGGTGATGTTCCCGGCCGCCTTCTTCGCGGGCATGACCCTGCCGTTGTTCACCCTCGTGCTGCTGCGCAACGGTTCCGGGGAGAGCGTCATCGGCAGGATCTATGCCGCCAACACGCTCGGTGCCATCGTCGGCGTCGCCGGCATGGTCCACGTGGCCATTCCCCTCCTGGGCGTGCGGGGGGCGGTGGTCATGGCGGCCCTGGTCGACATCGCGATCGGCATCGGGCTGTTCGTCCTCGCGAATCGCGCCGAAACCCGGCAGGCGGGGGCTGGAGCGCCCCGCGCCTCGCGGAAAGCCCGGGGTGTCGCGGTCGCCGCGGCGTCGGTCGCCCTGTTCGTGGGCATCGTGCTCGGCAAACCCGACCCGGTGGCCCAGGCGTCGGGCGTGTTCCGTACGGGCACGATCTTCACGGATTCGCCCCGGGTGGAGTTCATCGAGGATGGCAAGACCTCGACCATCACGGTGCTTGCCGGCAAGACCAACCGCATCATCTCCACCAATGGCAAACCCGATGCCGCGATCCGCGCTCCCGACGCCCCGCCGGGCGACGACGAGCACACGATGGTGCTGACCGGGCTGTTGCCCCTCGTCTACCACCGCGATCCCCGCCAGGTCGGCATCATCGGCTGGGGCTCGGGAATGACCACGCACACCGTGCTGGGAAGCAGGGTGCCGCAGGAAGTCGACACCATCGAGATCGAGCCTCGGATGGTCGAGGCCGCGCGTGCGTTCGGGCCTCAGGTCGCGCGCGCATACGACGACCCACGCTCGCGGGTCTGGATCGACGACGCGCGTACGTTCTTCGCGACGAATGGCAAGAAGTACGATGCGATCGTCTCGGAACCCTCCAACCCCTGGGTCAGCGGCGTCGCCAGCCTCTTCACCCGGGAGTTCTATGCATTCGCCAAGCGCCACCTGAAAGACGAAGGCGTGCTGGTCCAGTGGCTGCACTCCTACGAGACCAGCGATGCCCTGATGGCGACGATGCTGGCTGCCCTGGTGGCGGAGTTTCCCCAGGTCGACATCTACGTGAGCAACACCACCGACCTGGTGATGGTCGCCAGGGCGGACGACGAACCCCTGGAGGCACGCTGGGACCACCTGGACGGCGACATCCGCGCCGAACTCGTCCGCGTGGGCCTGGACAGTCCCGGCCAGTTGCGCCTGCGTCGGATCGGGGGCGCCGACCTGATCCGGGCCTACGTGCGGATGACGGGCGTGGCCCCGCATTCGGACTACTACCCCACGGTCTCGCATCTCGGGCCGATCGCCCGGTACATGGACCGCGAGGCGGACCTGTTGCTGCGCCTGGCGACCAGTGGGATGCCGGTGCTGGATGTCCTCGAGTGTCGACGACCTGTCGGCCTGGCAGCCAAGCTGCGCCCCGTGCCCAATGTGTGGACGAGCGAATGGCATGCCACGGCGTCCGCCTCAGTGCGCACGATGTCGGAGGGCCGGTTGGATCCCTGGCTGGCCGAGCACGAGCCCTACCTGGGGCGCGCGCTGCCCGCGCTCCTGCAGACGTCCGCCCACCTGCAGGAACGACCGTCCCTGTTGACGGCTTGGAGCGAGGGCGTGGCATCGCTGGCCAAGGGAACGATCGGGCACCTGCCCGCGGACGACCTCGCCGGCACCTGGGTACAGCCGGCATGGTTGCCACCCGGCGCGAACGGCGTACCGGGTGTCGAAGCGGTAATGGCGGCATATCGCGCCGCTGCCTTGCGAGACCCGCTCGGGATGCGCACTGCGGCCGTGGAGGTGCTCGAACTGCCCGAAGGTCTCGTCGCCGACGACGTACGCGACCAGATGCTGCTTGTCGCGATGCTGGGGGAGATCGGATCGAACCGGCCCGGGCAGGCCACGAAGCTCTTCGAGCGCTGGGAGAGGACGCTGCCCGATGACGCAGAGCTGGCCCCCGTTCGGCGCTTCGTCCTGGCATGGATCCAGGCGGGCCTGTCACCGGCCTGCGACTCGATCCCCGGGAGCCGGACGGCGCTCGCCCAGCCGCTGGACGCCGGGACCGGACCGGACCGGTGATGCGAAGCGGCCGCCCCGCCCCGCTCAGTCGACCGCGGGCAGCCCGAAGAACGCCCGCGTGGTGGCGGTGGCGTTGGAGGCGGTGACGGCGACGTCCTCGCCGCGATCGCGCGCCAGCTCCTCGACGATGTGCGCCAGGTACATCGGCTCGTTGCGACGGTGCGAGGGACTGGGCTTGACGGTCCTCGGCAGCAGGTAGGGGGCGTCGGTCTCGATCATCAGGCGATCGGCGGGAATCGACTTCACCAGTTCGCGCAGGTGCTGGCCGCGGCGCTCGTCGCACAGCCAGCCGGTGATGCCGATGTGCCAGTCCCGGTCGAGGTAGGTGAACAGCTCTTCGCGGCTGCCGGTGAAGCAGTGCACCACGGCGGGACCGAGCCGGCCTTCGAAGTTCTTCATCATCGCGACGAAATCGTCGTGGGCGTCGCGCTGGTGCAGGAACAGCGGCTTGCCGGTATCCACCGCGCTTTGCAGCTGCATCTCGAAGGCGCGGCGCTGGGCCGGGCGTGGCGAGAAGTCGCGGAAGTAATCGAGACCGCACTCGCCGACGGCGACGACTTCGTCATGGGCGAGCAGCGCGCGCATCTCGACATCGCATTCGGCGGTGTACTCGGTCGCGTGGTGCGGGTGCACGCCTGCGGTGGCGAACAGTTCGCCCGGATGGGCCCGGGCCAGTGCGAGCGCCTGGGGCGAATGCGCGCGGCTGGCGCCGGTGACGACCATCTGCGCGACGCCGGCGTCCCGCGCGCGCTGGAGTACCGCGTCGCGATCGGCGTCGAAGGAGTCGTGGGTCAGGTTGGCGCCGATGTCGATCAGTTGCATGGACGGGGTGTGGTGCATGTGCGGCGTGCAGTGTACCGATCCCGCCGGGGCGACGGGCGCCGGCTGCGTTCACGACCGGGCCGGCCGCGCGTTTCCATTCGTGGAGGTGGCCCGTTGCCACCCTTGGGAGCCGATCCATGCACTTGCCCCGCCTTGTCTTCGTCCTGCTGCTGGCCTCCGCGATGACCTGGGTCTCGCCGTCGGTGGCCCCCGCGCAGGGGGCCGCCGCGCCCTACGACTTCCCCGAGCGCATGTTCCATGGCGGCAACGCCGACTGGAACATCCTGATCGAGCGCCAGGCGCGCGGGGAGGTGGTCTTCGTGCTCGACCACGATGTCGAGCCCGAACCGGTCATCGGCACCCTGGCATCCGTCGACCCCGACCAGACGGTCGATGGCATGCATGCGCGCCATGCGCTGGAAGGGACGGTGCGGATCCATGGCCAGGATCGCGATATGAAAGTACTGCTCGCACCCGCGCCGGAAGGCCAGCCGTGCAGGGATCGCCATCGCCGCGCGTTCCCGTTCGCGATCATGGCATTCATCCGGGGAAGCGCGGACGGCGCCCGCCGAGCGCGCGTGCTTTACGGCTGCGGGAAGTTCCTCCCGCGCGCGGCCCGGGGACGTTAGGCACCGCTTGCGCGCGAAGGCTTTATCCTTCCGCGCGTGACCACGCATCGTTTCCCCATCGACCCACTGCTGCCGGCGATACGCGAAAAGCTGGCGGCCCATCCGCGCCTGGTGCTCGAGGCGCCGCCTGGCGCGGGCAAGACCACGCGGGTGCCACCGGCCCTGCTCGATGCGCCCTGGCTGCAGGGCCGCCGGATCCTCATGCTCGAGCCACGCCGCGTGGCCGCGCGGGCGGCGGCGATGTTCATGGCGCGCGAGCGGGGCGAAGAGGTGGGCCAGACCGTGGGCTACCGGATCCGCTTCGAGAACAAGGTGTCGGCGGCGACGCGGATCGAAGTGGTGACCGAGGGCATCCTGACCCGACTGCTGCAGGACGATCCGGAGCTGGAGGGCGTCGGTGCCCTGCTGTTCGACGAATTCCACGAGCGCCACCTCGCCGCCGACCTCGGCCTGGCGCTTGCGCTCGACGTGCAGGCCGGCCTTCGCGAGGACCTGCGCATCGTGGTGATGTCGGCGACCCTCGACGGCGAACGCCTCGCCGCGCACCTGGACGCGCCCCGGCTGTCGAGCGAGGGGCGCAGCCATCCGGTGACGGTCGAGCATCCGCCCGCGCGCCGGGACGAGGCGCTCGAGCATCACGTGCGGCGCAGCGTGGAGCATGCGCTCGCCACGCATCCCGGCGACGTCCTGGTGTTCCTGCCCGGCCGACGCGAGATCACCCGCGCCGGAGCCGCCCTGTCGGGGTTGCGCGACGTCGATGTCCTCGCCCTCCATGGCGACCTGCCCGTCGAGCAGCAGTCCCGGGTCCTGCAGCCTGCCGGCGACGGCCGCCGCCGGGTCGTGCTCGCGACCAATGTCGCCGAGTCCAGCGTGACCCTGCCGGGCGTGCGGGTGGTGATCGACAGCGGCCTGGCGCGCGAGCCGCGCTATGACCCCAACAGCGGCTTCGCGCGGCTTGAGTCGGTGCAGGTCAGCCAGGCCTCGGCCGACCAGCGCGCCGGACGCGCCGGACGCGTGGCCGAGGGCTGGGCCTATCGGCTCTGGCCCCAGTCGCAACGCCTCGAGCCCCAGCGCCGGGCCGAGATCGGCCAGGTGGAGCTCGCCGGCCTCGCCCTGGAGCTGGCGGCCTGGGGCAACAGCGACCTGCGCTTCGTCGATCCGCCCCCACCGGGCGCGTTGGCGGCGGCACGCGAACTCCTGCAGCGGCTCGGCGCGATGGCGGGCGGCGCGATCACGCCGTTGGGCCGGCGCATGCTCGGGCTGGGAACGCATCCGCGCCTGGCCGCGATGTTGCTCGCGCCGGACGACCCGGCCGAACGTGCGCTGGCCTGCGACCTGGCCGCGCTGCTGGAGGCACGCGACCCCTTGCGCGCCAGCCGTGGCGCGCGACCCGGCGACGCGCTGGCCGAGCGCTGGCAGGCGCTGGCGGCGTTCCGGCAGGGGCGGCTGCCGGCCGAAGCCTCCCGAGGCGCCCTGGCGGCGATCGACCAGGCCGCCCGGCAATGGCGGCGACGCAGCCATGTCCCCGCGCCCCCGCCGTCCGACCTGCCGGCCCACGTGCTGGGCGACGTGCTGCGGCATGCCTTTCCCGACCGCATCGCGCGCC
>JAUIJO010000271.1 GCA_030431185.1 Gammaproteobacteria bacterium
GAACTCGCGCTTCCCGGGGATCTCCGCAGGCCCTTTCTGTCCACAGGCATCGAGCACCGCGGCGAACATGATCGGCACCGGCTCGACCGCATGGCCGTCGTCGCGCAGGCGTTTCACCTTCTGCCAATGCAGGTAGGAGAAGGGCGAAATGAAGTCGAAATACCAGCGCATCGGGGGTGGGGCGGGGACCGCCATCGGGGGCTCCTGGTCGGCCGGAGGGACGCCGGCGCGGCGCGGCGGGCGCATCCGGCGAGTCTAGCGCCCCCGCGGACGGCCACGCACGACTTGTGGACCGGCGGGGCAGGGAGGACACTGGGCCGGTATTCAGGGGAGTTCAATGCCTCGACTCTGGGCCAGCGTGCTCATCCTGTGGTTGGCCTGCGGGCCCTGCGGCGCCCGTGGCATCGATCGCATCGAACGCGTCGATATCCAGCAGGCGCCGGTCGCCGGCGCTTTGTCCGACGCCGCGGTCGAGGGCGTGGTTCAGCCGCCCGGCAGTGGCATCGACGACGGCTGGTGGCGCCTGACGCCCACGCCCTTCGAGGGCCGGCGGCACCTGCTCGTCTATCACCCCTACAGTGCCCGGATCACCGTGCGCGCGCCGCCCGACTATGGCGTCCAGAGCATGGACATCTTCCAGGTCGAAGCCGGGCGCGGGCATTCGCGGCGCGCGCTCGCCTTCGACCTGGACGCGCCGGGCCCGGTGTACGTGGGGGTCGAGGACGCCCGCTATCCGCTGCAGGTCTCGGTCAGCAGCGAAGGGGCCTACACCGTCGAGGACTACGGCCACGTCCGCGTGCTCTGGGCGAGCCTGGGCATCCTGACCGGGGTGTCGCTGGTGGCCCTGCTGTTCTGGCTGCGGCTGCGCGAACGCGTCTACCTGCTGTTCGCCGGCAGCATGTTCGCCCAGGTGCTGTACGTGCTGTGCGCCTACGGCGACGCCTATGGCGTGCCCGGACTGTCCTGGCTGGCCGCCTTCGGGGTGGAGGGGATCTGGTTCATCGCGACGCTGTCGACGATGGTGACGGTGTGGTTCCTGCTCGATTTCGCCGAGCTTCGACCGCGCGCGCCGCGCCTGAGCAGCCTGCTGCTGCTGGTCGGCTTCTTCCTGCCCGGCCTGCTGCTGCTGGCCCTGGTCTCGCCCTGGCCCGCGGACAACCGCTGGTTCCCGCCGCTGGGGAATGGCCTGCTGCTGCTGGCGAACGTCCTCGCGATCGCCACCCTGCTGCATGTCTGGCTGAAGGGCGGCCGCCATGCCGGTTTCGTGCTGATCGCCTGGGTGCCGCTGGTGACGGTGTCCACCGCGCGGGCCGTCCAGCTGGGGACCGGCGCGCCCCTGGCGCCGTGGCTGGAGTACGGACTGCCGATCATGCTGGCGTTCGCCGCCGTGGTGCTGGTGCTCGGCCTGGCGGACCGGATGGTCGCGTTCCGGCGCGAGCGCGACGAGGCCAAGCAGCATGCCGAGCATGACGGCCTGACCGGTGCCTACAACCGCGACGGCATCACCGCGCGCCTGGAAGGCGCGCTCGCCGACGCGCGCGCCAGCCACCAGCCTGTGTCGGTGCTGTTCCTGGACCTGGACCACTTCAAGTCGATCAACGACACCCACGGCCATCCGGTCGGCGATGCCTGCCTGCGGGCGGTGGTCGGGGTCATCCGCGAACAGGCGCGGCTGGGCGACCTGCTCGGGCGCGTCGGCGGCGAGGAATTCCTGCTCTACCTGCCGGGGGCCACCCTGGCGGCGGCCAGTGGCACCGCCGACCGGCTGTTGCAGGAAGTCGAATCGCGCTGCCGCAGCGTCATGGGCGCGCCGGTCAACCTCACCCTGAGCATCGGCGTGGTCGAATGCCTGCCGCACGACAGCGTCGACTCGCTCATCGGGCGTGCCGACGATGCCATGTACCGCGCCAAGCGCGCCGGTCGCAACCGCGTGGTGGTGCTGGGCGACGAGACACCCGCACCGGCGCGGTGAGCGCGCCGGCGGGGATGTTGCTCGCGGGCGGTCAGGGCTCGCCCTGGACCGGATAGGCGCGCGGCAGGCCGCCCTGGTCGCGCGGCACCTGCGGACGCAGGTAACGGTCGCGCAGTTCAGTCTGGCGGCTGCGCATGGGGATCGCGCGGCCGTCCATCCACACCTGCAGGGCGACGGTGCTGACCTCGAGCGGATCGCCGCTCCACAGCACCAGGTCGGCACGCTGTCCCGGCGCGATCCGGCCCATGCGGTCGGCGACGCCGAACGCCTGCGCCGGGACCGTGGTCAGGCCGGCGAGGCCCTGTTCCCAGGGCAGGCCGTGGGCAACGGCGTTGCCGGCGAGCTGGCGCACCTTGCGTGCGTTGTGCGAATCGCCGAGCGTGAAACCCACCGGCACGCCCGCCGCGTCCAGCCGGGCCGCATTGTCGAAACTGGCATGGATCGCATCGAAGCTCGACGGCAGGTCGTCCAGCGGGTTGATGAACACCGGCACCTTCGCCGCGGCCAGCTCGGACGCGAGGCGCCAGGCTTCGGCGCCTCCGCTGATCGCGATGCGCACGTGCTGCCGCTCCGACCAGCGCAGCAGCTGGCGGATGTCGGCGGCGCGGTCCACCCCGACCACGATGCGGCCGCCATTGTCGAGGTAGTGCGCCAGCGTCCGGCGGCCCGCCGGGGTCAGCAGCGCCATGTTGGAGTCCGCGCCGATGCGGCCGCGGGCCTCTTCGACGAGCTGGTCGAGCAGCATCCACTGCGCCGCGCGCGACTTGCCCGTCAGGCCGGAGGCGTTGGAGCCCAGGCGCACGAACAGTACGCGAGGGCCCACCGGATCGGCGCTGCCGTCCAGGCGCACCACGCCGCCCTGGCCGCCCACGATCGAACCCCCCGGGGTGCTGCCGGCGCCGAGCAGGGTCCAGCCGATGCCTTCGATGCGCGCCACCGGCACCAGCACCGAGGCCGGGTTGTAGGCGAGGGTGACGTCGAACTCCGGCCGCACGGTCATTTCGGTCTCGACCCCCAGCGCGAGGCTGGCGTCGACGGTGCTTTCCTCGGCGGAGACTTCCTCCAGGCCGATCTCGGTGATGCCACCGAACAGGGTGGGCGTCAGCGACCGGCCCTGCGCGTCGACCACCTGCGCCCCGGCCGGCGCGGACAGACCCGGCCCCACGGCGCGCACCACGCCACCGGACACCAGCACGTCGGCGCCATCAAGCGTGCCCTGCGGGCCCGCGGTATGCACCTTGGCGTTGCGGATCAGCACCTCCTGCGCGGACGCGGCGGTGGCGGCGAGGACCAGGCCGGCGGCAAGCGCCGCGGCGGCGAACGGCTTCATCGTCGAGCGCTTCATTCGACACCTCCGGTCATGCCATGGTGGGCATCGGCGCCCTGGCCGAGCAGGAAGTCCGAGGTGGGCCGGCGACCGGGGTCGTCGATGTCGTAGACCCGCGCGCCGTCGATGTAGACCTGTTCGGCCTTGGCGTAGACGCTGAAGGGCGTGCCGTTCCAGACCACCACGTCGGCCATCTTGCCGGTCTCCAGGGTGCCGGTGCGGTCGAG
>JAUIJO010000272.1 GCA_030431185.1 Gammaproteobacteria bacterium
ACCAGCGCGGCCACCAGTACCGCTCGCCGGCAGGGCGTGGCGTACTTGTCCATCGCCCAGTAGCGCGCCATCCAGTACGCCCAGTGCAGCTTGCGCGCGATCAGCCCCATGCCTGGCTCCTGGGCAGCGGGTCGGACGTGGGCAGGTTCGGGTAGCCCGGGTAGTTCACGCCGTTGCCGTAGCTGTCGCAGGCCTCGCTGTTGTGCGCGCAGCCGGGGTAGGCCGACACGTCCAGCCCAATCGCCAGGTCGGCCGCGCCGAAGTTCACGACGACGGTGTCGCCGACGTGCGACCAGATGGTGCGGCGCTCGGTAAGGCCATCGAGCCGGGTCCACTCGATGAACCCGCCGCCGAGGTTGCGCGGGGCCGCTGCGAACTCGGGCGCGGTCAGCGCCAGCCCGGCGACGGCGGTGAGCGTCGCCGGCACCTCGTGCGCGGCCTTGTCGAGGTTGCACATGCCCTCGCCCTGGCTGTAGACCGGCACGTCGCAGTTGCGCCCGATGCGCGCCTGGCGGCCGCTGGTGCGGGCGTTGCGGTAGGACGGATCGCACGCCAGCTCGAGCATGGTGTCGCTGAACTTCGGGCCCAGCACGCGGCCCAGCCACTCCACGTTGACCTGTTCGTCGGGGTCGCCCAGGTGCGTCGTCATCACGGTCACCAGCACCCGCTCCCCCGGCGGATACGGGTTGAACCAGTCGCCCAGCACCTGCGTGACCGGGAGGTCGGCCGCGTTAGGGTCCATCCGGTACGCCACCGTCACCGTCAGCTGGTTCTTCTGCGCGCCCGCCGTGGTCTGGCGAATCTCCGAGTGCGAGATCCCGCGGGCGGCGACGTAGGTCTCGCCGCCGATGGTGAGGTCGCGGTCGCGGCTGGTGAAGCGTCGCTCGACCGCGCCGCGCTTGAACAGGTACAGCGCGACCTTGCGGCCGAAGAAGCGGGAGAGCTCGAAGTCCTCAAACATCGTGCGCCAGCCCCTTCCACGTCAGCTCGCACACCAGCGTCGTGCGGTCGAAATAGCGCAGCAGGTTGACGTCGGCGGCTTGCGTGCACAGCTGCATGAAGCACGCCATCGCCAAGTCGCCGGTGCCGAACCCGGATGCGATCGGTGCGCCCAACGTGAGGCGCTCGATGCCCCCGCTGAGGTCGGCCGCGGCGGTGACGCGGCGGTGGAGTACGGTGCCGTCGAACAGCTCCAGACGCAGGTCGCGGCGGTTCGTCGCCAGCTCGGTCGCCGACAGCAACGGCCCCGCCACATCGATCGTGCTGGCGCCATTGCCGACGGCGGCCACCAGCCGCACGTCATGGGTCCAGGTCGGCAACCAGGCGGCGCCGGCGCGACCGGCGAGGCTCCAGAGCGCGCTGCGGAAAGCCCCGACCTCGTCCACGCCAGCGAGAACGTACTGCGCCCCGAACGCATCCAGCGAGACGTCGGCCAGATCGAACACCGCTGGCGCGGCCATTTCGTTGTCCACGGCCTCCAGCAGCCGATCCGGGGCCCAGCTCGGGTCCGTGGTCCACGCGGGGCAGAAGTCGAACACCGGGAAGCCGCGGTAAAGGGTGGCGGCCCAGGCGGCAGGCAGATCGAGGGCCTCCGCCAGCTGGAACTGCACGCGCACGAGGGCGCTGGCATCCGCCGTGAATCGACCGAAGACAGGGAACGGCGAGACCCGCGCCTCGCGCAGCGGGATGACGTGCGTGCCCGCTGGCCACGCGTTGAGGGTGCCTGCGACCAGCGTCACCGAGTCGGTGCCGATCGCGTCGATCTCGCCCACCTCGAACGGGCGCGGCGCGTCGCCGACAATGAGCACGCGCCCACCCACCTGGTAACGGGCGCCGGCGACCGGCTCGATCGGCAGCATAGTGGCCGCTGCCGCGACGGGCGCGGTCAGCGCCCGTGTGTCGATATCCACCGGCGCGTCCCACGGCTGGCCGGCCGCCATCCGCAGCTGCGCCTCGAGCCAGCGCCGATCGTCGCCCGAGGCCAGGACCTCGAAGGCGATCGCCGTGCGCGGATCCTCGCGCAGGCGCCGGTGCTGCGTGTGTCCCGTCGCGGGTGCGCGCAGTACGTCGGTCAGCCACGCCAGCTCTTCCGAGTAGGCGCCGCCACCAGCGAACGTCCAAGGCAGCGGCTCAGTCATCGCCGCGGAACAGGTTGCGGTTGTTGCGCACGTGGTAGACCACGACCTTCTCGCCCGCGCGCCCCGCCATGGCATCGGCCAGTTGGTCTTCGCCGAGGACGAGGATCGGGGTCGGCGGCGCCTCGGACGTGCCCTGGCGCGCGGCGTCCATGGACCGCCCGAGCGCCGCTTCCTGCTCCTTTGTACGGATGGTCTCGCCGCGCCGGAGGATCGCCGGCACCTCGTCGTTGGCCAGGCCGGCGATGCCACCGGTGTGGTAGCGCGGCGCAGCGCCGAACACCAGCGGGCTGATGTTGTGGCGCATCATCCTCGGCGCGCCGGCGATGCCGCCGCCGTGGGCCGCCCCGAAGGAGCTGACGCTGTTGGCGATCAGGAGGGTCGTCGCCGCAGACTGCAGTTCCTTGGCCGATCGCGACAGCGCGCTGGCGCCCAGCGCGATCGCGCCGCCGGCCAGGCCGGTGCTGGCGGCGGCCTTGCTCAACTCGGTGGCACCCTCGCCCACCGACGCCGCCTGCCCTTTCGCGCCAGAGAACAGGTTGCTGATCGCGCTCACCAGCCGCTTGGCGGTGATCTGGGCCAGCATGCTGTAGATGCCGCTGGCGAAGTCGGACACCAGCTGGCGGAACACATCGCCCGCGCTTAGTGCGCTTTCCTTGATGTTCTCGAAGAAGCCGACCAGCGCGTTG
Source organism: Gammaproteobacteria bacterium (assembly GCA_030431185.1). GTDB lineage: Bacteria > Pseudomonadota > Gammaproteobacteria > Xanthomonadales > Xanthomonadaceae > Marilutibacter. Next base: position 2,825 of record JAUIJO010000272.1, read on the forward strand.
TAGCCCGAATCCTGCGCGCCCTGCCGGAACTCCTGCAGGGACGCGGTGATGTTGGCGATGTCAGCATCGATCTGATTCAGCGAAGCCACGGCGGCCCGGTAGTCTGGGCTTTCCGGGCTCAGCGTCTGCAGGTAGTCGATGGTGTCCTGCTTGAGCTGGACCAGTAGGTCGCGCTGCTGCAGGCGCAGTTCGCGCAGGCGGCGCTCACCCTCGGTGTAGCCGATGGTGCCGGCGTCGATCTGCGCTGAAAGCGATCCCTCCCGAGAAGAGAACAGGCTGGTCGCCTCGGTCGCGCGATTGCGCAGTTCGTCGAACACCGCCTTGTTTACGAGGCGTTCGACGAGGTTACGGACCATGGCCTGCCCAGCCGCGTCGCTGGCCGCCTCGAGGCGTTTGAACAGCTCGAGATACTCGGATTCTAGGCGCGCGCGCGTGGCGGCACCGGTCTGACCATCGAGCTCGAGCAGCTGGATCTTGACCGCGCCCAGCGCCTTGAGCAGTTCGTCCTGTGCCTTGGCCTCGTCCTGTGCCGCCTTCGCGCCCAGCTCGGCGCGATCGCGCTGCAGGATGATGATCTGCTCTTCCAGCCGCCGACGCGCGGCGAGGTCCTTCGTCACCGCCAGCTCGGCACGCGCCTGCTGGATCTCGGCGTCGATCGCCTGCTCCTGCAGCTGCTGTCGGG
>JAUIJO010000273.1 GCA_030431185.1 Gammaproteobacteria bacterium
CGCACATCCGCGAGCTCGGCGTGCCGCGCCTGTCGGTCCTGCGTACCGGCCAGCACCTCTACGCCCAGGTCTTCACGGCCGACGGTTCGAAGGTCCTGGCCGCGGCTTCGACCACCCAGGCCGACGTCCGCGACGGCCTGAAGAACGGCCACAACGCCGACGCCGCCGCCAAGGTGGGTCGCGCGATCGCCGAGAAGGCCAAGGCCGCCGGTATCGAGAAGGTCGCCTTCGACCGCTCGGGCTACCGGTACCACGGCCGCATCAAGGCCCTGGCCGACGCCGCCCGCGAGGGTGGCCTGCAGTTCTGATGCTTGAAGCGGCATGGGGGCGACCCCATGCCGCTGTCGTACCCGCCGGCACGGGGCGTGCCGGACGCTGCATCGAATTCTCGATGTTGCGGGTCACCCGAAACGCTTCCCAACGATAAGCGGCAACGCCGCAAATTTCCCCAACTACAGGATTACAGGCAAATGGCAGAAGATCGGGCACCGCGGGGTCGTGATCGCGACCGTAACCGCGAAGAGATCGACGACGGCATGATCGAAAAGCTGATCGCGGTCAACCGCGTCAGCAAGACCGTCAAGGGCGGCCGCCAGTTCACCTTCACCGCGTTGACCGTGGTGGGTGATGGCGAGGGTCGCATCGGCTTCGGCTATGGCAAGGCGCGCGAAGTGCCGGTGGCCATCCAGAAGTCGATGGAGTACGCCCGCAAGAACATGGTCAGCGTCGACCTGAACAACGGCACCCTGTTCCACGCCGTCAAGTCCGGCCACGGCGCGGCCCGCGTTTACATGCAGCCCGCCTCCGAGGGTACCGGCGTGATCGCCGGTGGCGCGATGCGCGCCGTGCTCGAGGCCGTCGGCGTCAAGGACGTCCTGGCCAAGGCGGTGGGTTCGCGCAACCCGATCAACCTGGTCCGCGCGACCGTGCGCGGCCTGGCCGAGATGCAGTCGCCGGCCAAGATCGCGGCCAAGCGCGGCAAGAAGGTGGAGGATCTGGTCCATGGCTAAGAAGCCAACTGAAGGCGGCACCGTCAAGGTGCGCCTGGTCAAGGGCCTGCGCGGCTCGCAGGCGCGTCACCGCCTGTCGGTGCGTGCGCTCGGCCTCAACAAGCTCAATGACGTCCGTGAACTGAAGGACAGCCCGCAGGTTCGTGGCCTGATCAACAAGGTCCACTACCTGGTCCGGGTCGAGGAGTAATCATCATGCGTCTGAACACACTCAAGCCCGCAGAGGGCGCCCGCGAAGACCGCAAGCGCGTCGGTCGCGGCATCGGTTCCGGCCTGGGCAAGACCTGTGGCCGCGGCCACAAGGGTTCGTTCGCCCGCGCCGGCAAGGGCAAGATCAAGGCCGGCTTCGAAGGCGGCCAGATGCCCATGCACATTCGACTGCCGAAGGTCGGTTTCCGCTCGCGGATGGCCAAGGACACCGCCGAAGTGCTGCTGTACCAGCTGGACAAGCTGGAAGCCGGCGACGTCGACTTCGCCGCGCTGCGCGCAGCCAAGCTGGTCCCGTCGACCGCCAAGAAGGCCAAGATCGTCGCCAAGGGCGAACTGACCAAGGCGTTCGTGATCAAGGGCCTGCTGGCGACGGCGGGTGCGAAGGCGGCGATCGAAGCCGCCGGCGGCAAGGTCGAGGAGTAATCACCGAATGGCGCGTAGCGGCAATGCGATGGCCGGCATGGGCGGCGGGCTCGGGAAGTTCACCGAGCTTCGCCAGCGTCTCCTGTTCGTTGTTGGCGCACTGATCGTCTACCGCATCGGTTGCTACATCCCGGTGCCGGGTGTCAATCCGGAGGCGATGCTCCAGCTGATGGAGAGCCAGGAAGGCACCATCGTCGACATGTTCAACATGTTCTCCGGTGGCGCCCTGTCGCGCTTCAGCCTGTTCGCGCTGAACGTGATGCCCTACATCTCCGCGTCGATCATCGTGCAGTTGCTGGTCAACATGGTGCCGAGCCTGAAGGCCATCCAGAAGGAAGGCGAGTCGGGACGGCGCAAGATCAACCAGTGGTCGCGCATGGGCGCGATCCCGCTGGCGGTCTTCCAGGCCTGGGGCATCGCCACGGCGCTCCAGGCGGGCGGCGCGAGCCAGGGTATCCAGGTGGTGTACAACCCGGGCCCGGGCTTCATCCTGACCGCCGTGGTTGCGTTGACCGCGGGCACCATGTTCCTGATGTGGCTGGGCGAGCAGATCACGGAACGGGGCGTCGGCAACGGTATCTCGCTGATCATCTTCGCAGGCATCGTCGCGGGCCTGCCCGCCGCCGTCATCGGCATGTTCCAGCAGATCAACAACGGTGACATGAGCGTCATCAGCGCGATCCTGATCGCCGCGATCGTGCTGGGCTTCACCTACTTCGTGGTGTTCGTGGAACGTGGCCAGCGCCGCATCACCGTGAACTACGCACGTCGGCAGGGTGGGCGCAGCGCCTACATGAACCAGTCCTCGTTCCTGCCGCTCAAGCTGAACATGGCGGGCGTGATCCCGGCGATCTTCGCGTCGAGCATCGTGATGTTCCCGGCGACGGCGGCCAACTGGTTCAGCCAGGGCAGCTCGTCGTCGTGGCTCCTGCAGGTCAGCCAGTGGCTGAACCCGGGCGAGCCGCTGCACATGATCCTCTACGGCGGCATGATCGCGGGCTTCGCGTTCTTCTATACCGCGCTCGTGTTCAATTCGCAGGAAACCGCGGACAACCTCAAGAAGCAGGGCGCCCTGATTCCCGGCATCCGGCCCGGCAAGGCCACCGCCGAGTACATCGACGGCGTGCTGACCCGGCTCACCGCGGCGGGGGCGGCCTACCTGGTGCTGGTCTGCCTGCTGCCGGAAGTGATGCGCAAGGAGCTGAACACCTCGTTCTACTTCGGCGGTACGTCGCTGCTGATCGTGGTGGTGGTGGTGATGGACTTCATCGCGCAGATCCAGGCGCACCTGATGTCCCACCAGTACGAAAGCCTGCTCAAGAAGGCGAACCTCAAGGGTTCGCGTGCCGGGCGCTGATAGAATGTGAGACGTGCCGGGCCCCGGGCCCGGCACCCGCGGGCGGATCCCCGATCCGCCCGCAGTGCGGCCACTGCAACCCGTGGTGGTCGCGATCCGGATTCCCGTCCGGACAAACGTGATGGGCGACCCGCGTGGCAATTCCAGGCGCGGGTGGTTCCAGGCCATACGCGCACCAGAGTAGTGCGCGGGGCCGGGGAGGGCAGTGGATCGCCCCCGCCGGTACAGCCCGGGACCGTCGCCGGAGCATGGGCACACTCCCCATGCCGGGCCATACGCCGTGCCTTGGCGTAGGGCTTCCTGTAGCCCTGGAATTTTGTTATCATTTCCGATTCACTCCGCCGGGCAATTTCCTGTCCGGCTGCCAAACCAGTTGGAGATCGCGTTATGGCGCGTATTGCAGGCGTCAATCTGCCGCCACAGAAACATGTCTGGGTGGGTATCCAGAGCATCTACGGCATCGGTCGTACCCGTTCGGTCCAGGTCTGCGATGCAGC
>JAUIJO010000274.1 GCA_030431185.1 Gammaproteobacteria bacterium
CAGTCAATCCCTCCCACGCGCCGGGCGTCCAGGCGGCCACCGATTCCGCACTCGCCGCCTCCGGGCGCCGGGTGTTCGACGTCGAGCGCGAAGCGCTTGCCGCGGTCGGCGCCCGCGTCGGCGCCGAGTTCGCCAGCGCCTGCAGGCTCGTGCTCGAGGCCACCGGGCGCGTGGTCTGCACCGGCATGGGCAAGTCCGGGCACGTGGCCCGCAAGATCGCGGCGACGCTGGCGTCCACCGGCACCCCCGCGTTCTTCGTCCACCCGGGCGAGGCCGGCCATGGCGACCTGGGCATGGTGACCGACGCGGACGTGGTGCTGGCCTTGTCGAATTCCGGCGAGAGCGACGAGGTGTTGATGCTGCTGCCCGTGCTCAAGCGGCAGGGCAACAAGGTCGTGGCCATGACCGGACGACCCGGTTCGACCCTCGCCCGCGAGTCCGACGTCCACCTGGACGTGACCGTCCCGGCCGAGGCCTGCCCGCTGGACCTGGCGCCGACCTCCAGCACCACCGCCGCACTGGCGATGGGCGACGCGCTGGCGGTCGCGCTGCTCGAGGCGCGCGGCTTCACCGCCGACGACTTCGCCCGCTCCCACCCGGCCGGCTCGCTCGGCCGCCGCCTGCTGCTGCACATCACCGACGTGATGCACGCCGGCGAGGACGTGCCCCGGATCGGCCCCGACGCCACCGTCAGCGAAGCCCTGGTCGAAATGAGCCACAAGCGCCTGGGCATGACCGCCATCGTCGATGACGCGGGCCGGCTGCTGGGCCTGTACACCGACGGCGACCTGCGCCGCAGCCTCGACGATGCGGCGGTCGACCTGCGCAGCACGCGGATCGGCGACGTGATGACGCGTGGGCCGAAGACCATCGGTGCGGATGCGCTCGCCGTGGAGGCGGCGCAGCTGATGGAAACCCACAAGATCAGCGGCCTGCTCGTTGTCGACGCCGATGGCGTCGTGGTCGGCGCCCTGAACATCCACGACCTGTTGCGCGCCCGGGTGGTCTAGGGGCCTGATTCGTGATTCGTGATTCGTGATTCGTGATTCGAAAAGACGCTAGCCGAAGGGCCAGGTTTTCTCATCCACTCACCCGTTTCCCACTCCCAAGCCGACGAGATGCCCTACTCCCACCTCAACGACTACCCCGCCGACATCCGCGAGCGCGCCGCGCGCGTCCGCCTGGCGTGCTTCGACGTGGACGGGACCCTGACCGACGGGCGCCTGATGTTCGACAGCGACGGGCGTGAGATCAAGGCCTTCCACGTGCATGACGGCATGGGACTGGTGATGCTGCGCAAGGCCGGCCTGACGGTGGCCTTCGTCACCGCGCGCGCCAGCAGCATCGCCGAACGCCGTGCCGCCGAACTTGGCCTGGAGGCATACACCCGCGTCGCCGACAAGCTCGCCTGCGTGGATGGCATCGCGCGGCGGCTCGGGATCGGCCTGGAGGAAGTGGCGTTCATGGGCGACGACCTCCCCGACCTCAAGGTGATGCCGCACGTGGGCTTCTCCGCCGCACCCGCCAATGCCCATCCGTGGACCCGCGAACGCGTCCACTGGCGAACGCGCGCCTGCGGCGGCGACGGCGCGGTTCGAGAGTTCTGCGACCTGCTGCTCGCCGCGCAGGGCCACGCGGAAGCCCTGCTGGGCGATATCACCGGCAATGGCATGGGCAGCGACGGGACGCGCGCATGAACTGGCGCACCGCCGCGATCCTGGTCCTGCTGGCCGGCGCCCTGCTGACCGGCTGGATGCTGTGGAGCCAGCGCCACCCCGACGGCGCCCGGACCGACGCCGCCAGCCCGCCGGACTACATCCTCAACGACTTCGAACTGATCGCGCTGGACGCGGACGGTCGCGAGTCCTTCACCCTGCGCGCGCCGCGCCTGGAGCGCGACCCGGACAGCAAGACCCTGGACATCACCACGCCGCTGTTCATCATCCCGCCCCGCGAGGGCAGCGAGGCGGGCGCCTGGGAAGTGCGATCCAGGACGGGCTGGGTCAGCGCCGGGGGCGACGAGATCCGCCTGCGCGGCGAGGTGCTCGCCGACAGCGAGGATACCGGCGGCAGGCGCACCCGTATCGCGACTGAACAGCTGGACGTGTTCCCCGAGGACAAGCGCGCCGAGTCCCCGGTTAAAGTTAAGGTGACGCGTCCGGGCCTCACCATGAACGGGCACCACCTGGTGGCCGACCTCGAACGCAACCGGATCACCCTCAAGGACACCCGATCCCGATATGAAGACACCGCTCGCTAGCCCCGCCACACCGTTGCTGGTGGCCCTGTTGCTGGTCGCGATGCCGTCCAGCCTGCTGGCGCGCTCGTCCGACCGCAACCAGCCGATGGACGTCCTTGCCGCCAATATCAAGCACGCGTTGAACGAGAGCGAGCCGACGGTGCTCCAGGGCAACGTCGCGGTCACCCAGGGCACGCTCGACATCCGCGCCAGCCGCGCCGAAGTCACCACCCGCAACGACGACCCCAGTCGCGTCGTGCTGACCGGCAGTCCGGCCCGGCTCAAGCAGGAAATGGACGATGGCAGTCCCTTCAGTGCCGACGCCAGCCGCATCGACTACGACCTGACCACCGACGTGGTCACCCTCACCGGCAACGTGGTGGTCAAGCAACGCGGCAACACCATGAACGGCCCCCGCGTGGTCTACGACATGAAGACCGGGCGCGTGCAGGCCTCGGGATCGGAAACCGACGGCGGCCGGGTCAGGATGCGGCTCATGCCCAAGACCACGGCGCCCGCCACCGAGCCGGAGGGCGGCTGATGCTGGTCGCCAAGGGCCTGCGCAAGGCCTACCGCTCCCGCGAGGTGGTCAAGGATTTCGGCCTGACCCTGGATGCCGGCGAGGTCGTCGGCCTGCTGGGCCCCAACGGCGCCGGCAAGACGACCTGCTTCTACATGATCGTCGGCCTGGTGCCCGCCGATGCCGGGCAGATCGTGCTCGACGGCAAGGACATCACCGCCGAGCCGATGTACGCCCGGGCGAAATTCGGCGTGGGCTACCTTCCGCAGGAACCCTCGGTGTTCCGCAAGCTCAACGTGGCCGACAACATCCGCCTGGTGCTCGAGCTGCGCCAGGACCTGGACAAGGCCGGACGCGAGCGCGAACTGGCCAGCCTGATGGACGAGCTCCAGGTCACCCACGTGGCCGACCAGCTCGGCGCCAGCCTGTCGGGCGGCGAGCGGCGACGCGTCGAGATCGCCCGCGCACTGGCGGCCCGCCCCCGCCTGATGCTGCTGGACGAACCCTTCGCGGGCGTCGATCCGATCTCCGTCGGCGAGATCCAGCGGATCGTGAGCCACCTCAAGAATCGCGGCATCGGCGTGCTCATCACCGACCACAATGTGCGCGAGACCTTGGGAATCTGCGACCGCGCGTATATCCTCAACGAAGGTGGCGTGCTCGCGCAGGGGGCTCCGGACGCGCTGCTGGCCAATCCGGATGTGCGCCGCGTGTACCTCGG
>JAUIJO010000275.1 GCA_030431185.1 Gammaproteobacteria bacterium
CCATGCTGCAAGGCACCACGAACCCGAGTTCACGTTTCATGGCCGCAATCCGTGTCATCAAGAAGTACCCGAACCGCCGCCTCTACGACACGGAGATCTCCAGCTACATCACGATCGAAGACGTCCGCCAGCTGATCGTCGATGGCGAGTCCTTCGAAGTCCGCGACGCCCGCAGCGGCGACGACCTCACGCGGCAGGTGCTGCTGCAGATCATCGCCGAGCAGGAACAGGACGGCGAACCGGTCCTCTCGACCCAGTTGCTGAGCCAGATCATCCGTTTCTACGGCGACTCCCTGCAGGGTTTCATGGGCAGCTACCTCGAGAAGTCCATGCAGGTCTTCCTCGACCAGCAGCAGCAGTTCCGCAAGCAGATGGGCGGCATGATGGGACAGACGCCCTGGGCGATGATGAACCAGCTGACCGAACGCAACCTGGCGATCTGGAAGGAATTCCAGCAGAACCTGTCCGGCAGCGTCGGTCAGACGCCGACCTCGCCACCGCCGGGCGGCAAGCCCGAAGGCAAGCGCGGGGCGCGCTGAGGATACGGGAGCTGCCGGACCCGGCGGCAGGGGCGACGGGAGGCATGGCGCCCGCCCGTCGGAGGCGCCGCGGGTCGCACCCGCGATCCAATCAATTGGCCTGGCAGTACTTCTGGCGGAAGGCCTCCGCCTGGGGCATGAGTGCCTGCAGCGTCGCGATGCGGTTGTCCGGATCCGGATGCGTCGACGCGAATTCGGGTGGGCGCTGCCCACCCCCGAGCCGACCCATCCGCTGCCATAGCGGAATCGCTTCGTTCGGATCGAAGCAGGCGGCGGCCGCCAACATGAGGCCCACCTGGTCCGCCTGGGTCTCATGCCCTCGCCCGTAGGGCAGGATCAGCCCGTACTGCGCGCCCGCCCCCAGCGCGGCCATCACCGCCTGCTGCTGCTGCGGGTCCATGCCGCCGACGGCCATCCCGGCCGCCATCTGGCCCATCTGCACCAGCTTCTGCTGCGCCATCCGCTGCGATCCATGGCGCAGCAGCGCGTGGGCGATCTCGTGGCCCATGACCACCGCCATCGCGTTCTCGTTCTCCGCCACGGGGATCAGGCCGGTGTAGACCGCCATCTTCCCACCCGGCAGGCAGAATGCGTTGGCCTCGTCGGACTGGATCACGGCGACGTCCCACTTGAAGTCCTGGTACGAGGTTGGCACCTGCTGGCCGTTGGCGGCCGCCAGGTCGGTCGCGACCTCCGGCACGCGGCTCACCAGGCGCTGGGCGATGCCCCGGACCTGCTGGCTGACCTGCGCGTCCGCGGGCACCAGCGCGCCCTGCGCGCGCGCGTCGCCCAGGACCTGCTGGAACGCCTGCACGCCGAGCTGCACCTCCTCGTCGGCGCTCGCCCCGTAGTGGGCGGTCTCCCCCGTGTACGGGTCGACCTCGGCATTGCCGAACCATTGCCAGGCCGCGTAACCGGCGAACAGCACAAGTATCCACCAGCGGAACTTGCCCCCGCCGCGACGCCTCGTCGGCACGCCACGGGCCTGCGACCCCGGATCAACTCTCATGCGCCACCCTCTTGCTTGACGTCGTGCGGCACCGTCGGTGCCCGCACGCTAGATTTCCCGCACCACCCGGAAGCCGACCCGCGCGTTGGTGGTGTCCTTCTGGGCCGACAGCCGCCAGGCCGCCCGTGTCTGTTCCGGCGAGCTCGCCCAACTCCCGCCACGCACCACCCGGCGACGGCAGCCGGGGTTCACCCAGGCGTGTCCGTCGCGCGGCGCGCGTCGGTAGTTGTCGTGCCAGCAGTCGGCGACCCATTCGCTGACATTGCCATCCATGTCGTGAAGCCCGAATGCATTGGCCGCGTAATGCCCGACGGGCGCCGGGCCCCAGGCCCCATCGCCATACCCCTCGAAGGCGTTGCGCCACTGCCGGCCGCTGGGCGATGCATCCTGGGCGCCGGTGTAATTGCCCGAGCCCGCCGGCGGCGTGCCGGCGCCCCAGGGGTAGGCGGCGGCACTGCCCGCGCGCAGGGCGTACTCGAACTCGGCCTCGCTGGCGAGCCGGTAGGTGTGGCCGGTCTGGTCGGACAACCAGCGCGCGTACGCATCCGCGTCGGAGGCGCTGACATGGATGACCGGCAGGTCGTCGTCGGCCGGCTTGCCGGTGTAGTCCGACCCGGGGCCGACCCGACTGCGCCTGACCAGGTTGCCGCTGCGCTCGTCGTAGGCCGTCGAATAGCCGCGGCGCCCGGCCCGGGCCTCGAAATCCGGGGACGCTTCCATGAAGCGCCTGAATTCGCCGACGCTGACTTCGGTCCGCCCCACGGCCAGCCCGCGTTCGAAGCGGATGTTGCGGGTGGGCCGCTCGGCGTCGGTGGAGCCGGCCTCGTCATCGGGCGCGCCCATGGTGAAGGCACCGTGCGGGACGACCACCATCTGCGGGCCGCGACCGCCGTTCTTCATCGCATCGGTGAAGACCTGGCCGGGGCGGAACAGGCCGTAGTGGGTCGCCAGCTCGATGCGCTCGCGGAGCTCGACCGCCGCCGGATCGCCCTTCGCCGCGATCCGCAGCAGCTCGGCCAGCCGCTCGCGTGCCTCGTCCAGGCCGTCCTCCCGCGAGAGCGCGGCGATCCCGAGGTCGCGCAGGTCGCCCACCCGGGCCGCGCGCTGGGCCGCGATCCGCTTGCGTGCGTGCTCGACGGTGTCCAGCCCGGCCTCCGGGCGCACGAGGGCGGCCTGTTCCAGCCAGGTGGCCGCCGCCGCGTAGTCGTTCTTGTCGGCCGCGTCCTCGGCACGCCGGATCAGGGCGCTCTCCGCGGCCGCCAGGCCCTGGCGTGCACGGACGTCGTCCGGGTGCAGCGCCAGTGCTTCGTGGAACTTCGCCAGCGCGCCGCCCTTGCCATCCTCGCCCACCTTGCCTTCGGCCAGCGCTTCCTCACCCAGGCGGTTGGCCTGCTGCGCGCGATCCATCACCTCCAGCCGGTCCAGGTATGCCCCGACCGCCTTGGAGTCGGCGGCGACGGTGCGCGCGACCATGCCGATCTCGTGGGCTTCCCGCAGCTTCAGCGGGGCCTGGTCGATCCCCCGGAGCGCGGCATCGCCCTGTCCCAGCAAGGCCTTCATCGACGCCTGCAGTCCCTTCGCGACCTCCGCGTCGTCCGGGTCCCGCGCCTGCAGCGCCAGGTAAAGCGGAATCGCGCTGTCGGCATCGGCGTACAGGTCCCCGGCCTCCAGGGCCGCGGCGGCCTGCTCGCGCACCGCGTCCACGTCGCCGTCGCCGATCTCCACGCGCGGCGCCTTCCAGGGCTCCACCGGCGACACGGCCTGGTCGGCGCTGACGGTAATGACCGGGGCATGCGAAGGCCGCTGGCCCGGGGCGGCGATGTCCGCGTCCCCGGCCGCAGGCTTGTCGCCGCCGCACGCGGAAAGCAACAGCAACAGCGCAAGCGCGGCGCCCTGGAAGCGGGCACGCGGCGGGGACTGAATGGAGCGCGG
>JAUIJO010000020.1 GCA_030431185.1 Gammaproteobacteria bacterium
CTCCATCGACTTGTGCGCCTTCTCGTAAAGCGCTTCGACGGGCTGGCCTTCGTCGGGATCCTTGTCCTTGAAACGCGAGCAGCCGGTGGCGACGACGAGCGCGAGCACCAGGAGGCTGGCGAAACGGGGCAGTGAGCGGGCGAGGGTGGAACTTGCGGTCATGGGAGGCTTCAACGGGCGCCGAGGGCACGAACTGCCGATAATAGCAGTCCGGGCCCCCGCGGCCTTAATCGATGCCCAGCCCCCGGAGAGGCCGCCCCCGACAATGACCGACACCCCGTCCCCGCTGACCGCCACCGTCCCCGACACCGCCGCCGGACGGCGTTTCGACGCCGTCCTGGCCGAGCTGTTCCCCGCCTATTCCCGTTCCCGCCTGGCGGCCTGGATCAAGTCCGGCGACGCCTTGCTGGACGGCCAGCAGGTCCGCCCGCGCGACCCCGTGCGCGGGGGCGAGGCCGTGTCGCTGCGGGTGGTCGAGGAGGTCCAGACCCATTCCGCCCCCGAGGCGATCCCCCTGGACGTCCTCTACGAGGACGAGCACGTCATCGTCATCGACAAGCCCGCCGGCCTGGTCGTGCACCCGGGGGCCGGCAACCCCGCCGGCACCCTGGTCAATGCGCTGCTGCATCGCGACCCCAACCTGAACACGCTGGCGCGCGCCGGGATCGTGCACCGGCTCGACAAGGACACCTCCGGGGTCATGGTGGTGGCACGGACCCTGGTGGCGCACACGGCCCTGATCGAGCAACTGTCCTCCCGCCAGGTCCACCGCCAGTACCTGGCCGTCGTGGTCGGCTCGATGGTGGCCGGGGGCACCGCGAATTTCCCGATCGACCGCCATCCGCGGGACCGGATCCGCATGGCCGTGCGCGACGACGGCCGCGAGGCGGTGACCCACTACCGGCTGCGCGAGCGCTTCCGGGCCCATACGTTGCTGGAGTGTCGGCTGGAAACCGGCCGGACCCACCAGATCCGCGTCCACATGGCGCACGTGAAGTACCCGATCGTGGGCGATCCGATGTACGGCGGGCCGCTCAAGCTGCCCAGGGGCGCGACGCCCGAACTGGTCGAGGCGCTGCGCGGGTTCAAGCGCCAGGCCCTGCACGCGGAGACGCTGGAATTCATGCACCCCGTCAGCGGCGAACCGGTCCGCTGCTCGGCGCCCATGCCGGCCGACATGCAGGCGCTGGTCGCGGCCCTGGAGGACGACAGCCGCCTGGCGGACGAAGCGAAGCGCTGACATGGACGCGCGGGTGCCATGGCTCGAGGCCGACTGGCCCGCGCCTCGCGGGGTACGGGCCTTCACCACCCTGCGGCACGGCGAGGGGGTGTCCGGTGCGCCTTTCGACCACTTCAACTTCGGTGTCCGCTGCGGCGACGATCCGGCGCGCGCGCAGGCCAATCGCGAGCGCCTGGTCGCGATCGCCGGCCTTCCGTCGCCCCCGCACTGGCTGCGCCAGGTCCATGGCACGAAGGTGTTGCGGTTCGAGGCCGGGGCGTCCCGGGCGATGGGTGGCCAGGCAGGGGAGAGGGGTGCCTCCTGCTTCGACGACGAGCCCGAGGCCGACGCCGCGGTGACCGGTCGCCCCGGCGTCGTCCTGGCGATCCAGACGGCCGACTGCCTGCCGGTGCTGTTCTGCAGCGACGACGGCCACGAGGTCGCGGGCGCGCATGCGGGCTGGCGCGGCCTGCTCGACGGGGTCCTGGAGGCCACCGTGGCCGCGATGCGGACTCCGCCACGGCACCTGCGGGCCTGGTTGGGCCCCGCCGCCGGCCCCCGCGCCTACGAGGTCGGCCTGGAGGTCTACGACGCATTCGTGTCGCGCGACTGGCGCGCCGGCTCGGCCTTCGCAAGTACCCGTCCGCACCATTGGCATGTCGACCTGTATGCGCTGGCGCGCATGCGCCTCGCGGCGGCCGGCATCGCCCCGGACCGCGTCCATGGCGGCACGCACTGCACGATCTCCGAGCCCGCGCGCTTCTTTTCCCATCGCCGCGACCAGCGCACCGGGAGGATGGCGACCCTGGTATGGATGGAATGAGGATGGCGATGGCGATGGACAGGCTGGGGTGGCGGTACCTGCTGTGGGGCGCCTGCCTCGCCCTGCCCCTACCGGCATGGGCCGGCAACGACTGCGGGGATGCCCTCCAGGGCTACCTGGAGGCGGCGTATCCCGGAAGCGGCGAAACCGCGGGCGGATCGGGGCAACACGACCGACCTGACGGCGAACGGATCGACGAATCCCTGGTGGCGTGTCGCCACTGGCCCGCCGACCCCTCCCGCACGCTGCTCGCGGTGGGCCTCGTGCCTGCGGGACAGGAGGCGTATGCCGATGGGGGAAGGGCGGACCTGGAGGTACTGGTGGTCGACCGTGCGACCGGGCAGGTGCAAGCACGCCGGCGCGAACCCGGACGCCTGGGCTGGGATGCGATCCGCGTGACCGGCTTGCGGCTCGACACGGCGCGTTATCGACTCGGCCCCGGCGCCCGGGCCTTCGGCGTCCGCATCGAACGCAACGGCGCCTCGCGGGTGAATCCCTGGCAGGAGACGACCCTGGGCTTGTTCCTGCTCCGCGACGGTCGACTCGATCGAGTGCTCGACAACCTCCAGGTCGCCGTGTCGGGCGGCGAGTGGGACGGCAATTGCGAAGGACGCTTCCACGTCCTGGAGCGGACGCTAGTACTGGAGCCGCGTGGCGATGGCTGGCCGGACCTGGGGATCGAGTCGCGGCGTTCGACCACCGCGGCAGTGCGCGCGGCGGACGGCGAATGCATGCGGATCGAAACCGGGAGCGACCGTTCCAGCGCCGTCCTTCAACCGCAGGACGGCCATTACGCGGTCCCCGGAGCGCTCCGCGGCGCCGATGCCGACTACCTGCTGCCATGAAAGCGGGCCGCCGCGCCATCGGGCTGCCTTATCCTGCAGCGTCCGCGACATCTTTCGCGGGGCGACGAACAGGGGCGATGGGGTAATGACGGGAGCATCGGGGATCGCGGCGGACACCGGCCATGGCTGAGCGCCGCCCACCGCGCTGGTTCGTGGCCGGCGATCTCAATGGTTTCTTCGGCCTGGTGGTCGACAATCTGTCGATCCTGGGCTTCATCGCCGCCGCGCTGGTGGGCATCTTCGGCTTCCCCGCCGAGGTCGTGTTCACCCGCATGTTCCCCGGCACCGCCCTGGGCGTCCTCGTCGGCAACCTGATCTACACCGTCATGGCGCGCCGGCTGGCGCTGCGCAGCGGGCGCGACGACGTCACCGCCATGCCCCTGGGCCTGGATGCGCCCACCAGCATCGGCATGGCCCTGCTCGTGCTCGGGCCTGCCTTCAGCCGCTTCAAGGCCGACGGCATTGACGTCGAGGCGGCGGCACTGGCGACCTGGCAACTCGGCATGGCGGCGCTGATGGTGATGGGCACGCTGAAGCTGGTGCTCTCCTTCGCCGGCGACCTGATCACCCGCGTCGTCCCGCGCGCGGCCCTGCTGGGTTCCATCGGGGGCGCGGCGCTGGTCCTGCTGGGTTTCCTGCCCCTGGTCGAGACCCTGCGTTCGCCGGTGGTCGGGCTGGCGACCTTCGGCCTGCTGCTGTACGTGCTGGTCGCGCGCGGACGACTGCCGATCCGGATCCCCGGCGTGCTGTTCGCCTTCCTCGTCGGCACGACGCTGTACTACGGCCTCGGCCTGGCCGGCCTGGGTGCGCCGGGCTTCAGCGTGCCCGAGGCCATGCCCCTTGCACTGACGTTCCCGTGGCCGAACCTGGGCTTCATCGAGGGGCTGCCCGCGACCGTGCCCTACCTGTCGCTGCTGCTGCCGTTCGGGCTGTTGATGGTGGTCGGCGGCATCAACGTCAGCGAAAGCGCGCGGGCGGCGGGCGACGACTACCGCACGCGCGACGTGTTGTTGGCCGAAGCGGTGTCGACCCTGGTGGCGGGCCTCTGCGGCGGCGTTGCCCAGACCACGCCGTACATCGGCCAGCCGGCCTACAAGCACATGGGCGCGCGCATGGGCTACACGCTGCTGACCGGCCTGTTCATCGGCATCGGCGGCATGCTCGGCATCGTCTCGGGCCTGGTGCAGTGGCTGCCGCTCGCGGTGCTGGCGCCGATCATCGCCTACGTCGGCCTGGACATCACCGTGCAGGCCTTCCAGAGCACGCGGCGCGAGCATGCCCTCGCCGTCGCGCTCGCGTTCCTGCCCTCGGTGGCCTACCTGATGGTGATCAAGCTGGGCAACCCGGCGTGGATCGCGCCCGACCGTTTCGCCGCGCTGTATTCGGCGAGCGACGGCGCCGGCCTGCCGGAGCTCGCCACGATCGTCGTCCTCGGCAACGGCTTCATCATCACCGCGATGCTGTGGGCATCGGCGCTGGTGGCGATGATCGAACAACGGCTCCGGTTGGCCACGGCGTGGCTGTCCCTGGCCGCCGTCCTGACCCTGTTCGGCGTGATCCATTCGGTGCATCCGCAGGGCGGCGTGTACGTTCCCTGGGCGCTGGAGGGCCTGCCCCGGACGATCGCCTGGCAGTTCGCCGCCGGCTATGCCGTGCTCGCGGTGGCGATGGCGCTGCTGTCGCTGCAGCGCAGGCCTTTCCAGCCCTGACATCCGACCGCATCCGGGCCTCGACACTGCCTGAACGGGCATGGCGGCATCCTTGAACCTCGCTTGAATCGCCGTCGCGCGATCCGCATTTCAGGGTCATGCGGCAATGCGGCCGCCCCAGTATCCCGAGGATTCCCCACATGCGGATGGACAAGCTGACCTCGCGCTTCCAGCAAGCGATCGCCGACGCGCAATCGCTGGCGGTCGGGCGCGACCACAACGTGATCGAACCCGTGCACCTGTTGACCGCGCTGCTCGACCAGTCCGGCGGGGGCACCCGCCCGCTGCTGGTGCAGGCCGGCGTCAACGTGCCCCTGCTGCGCGAGCGCCTGGGCGAGGCGCTGGAGAAGCTGCCGAAGGTGAGCGGACAGGACGGCAATGTCTCAGCCAGCAACGACCTTTCGCGGTTGCTCAACGTCACCGACAAGCTCGCGCAGCAGCGCGGCGATGCCTTCATCGCGTCCGAGCTGTTCCTGCTCGCCGCGCTCGACGGCAACAGCGAAGCGGGCAAGCTGCTCAAGGCGGCCGGCGCCGACAAGGCGCGGCTCGAGGCCGCCATCGACAAGGCCCGCGGCGGCGAATCGGTGCAGTCCGAGAACGCCGAAGAGCAGCGCCAGGCGCTTGAGAAGTATTGCGTCGACCTGACCGAACGCGCCGAGTCCGGCAAGCTGGACCCGGTCGTGGGTCGCGACGAGGAGATCCGCCGCACCGTGCAGGTGTTGCAGCGCCGGACCAAGAACAACCCGGTCCTGATCGGCGAGCCCGGCGTGGGCAAGACGGCGATCGTCGAAGGCCTGGCCCAGCGCATCGTCAACGGCGAAGTACCCGAGGGGCTGCGCGGCAAGCGCGTGCTGTCGCTCGACATGGGCGCGCTCATCGCCGGCGCCAAGTTCCGCGGCGAGTTCGAGGAGCGCCTCAAGGCCGTGCTCAACGACCTGGCCAAGAACGAGGGGCAGGTGATCCTCTTCATCGACGAGCTGCACACCATGGTCGGCGCCGGCAAGGCCGACGGCGCGATGGATGCCGGCAACATGCTCAAGCCGGCGCTGGCGCGCGGCGAGCTGCACTGCATCGGCGCGACCACGCTGGACGAATACCGCAAGTACGTCGAGAAGGACGCCGCGCTGGAGCGCCGCTTCCAGAAGGTCTTCGTCGGCGAGCCCTCGGTCGAGGACACCATCGCGATCCTGCGAGGGCTGAAGGAGAAGTACGCGGTCCACCACGGCGTGGAGATCACCGACCCGGCGATCGTCGCCGCGGCCACGCTCAGCAATCGCTACATCGCCGACCGCCAGCTGCCGGACAAGGCCATCGACCTGATGGACGAGGCCGCCAGCCGCATCCGCATGGAGATCGATTCCAAGCCCGAGGAGCTCGACCGCAAGGAACGCCGGCTGATCCAGCTCAAGATCCAGCGCGAGGCGCTGAAGAAGGAGAAGGACGACGCGTCGAAGCAGCGCCTGGCCGACCTCGAGGCCGAGATCGACACGCTCGAGCGCGAGTTCAACGACCTCGAGGAAGTCTGGAAGGCCGAGAAGGCGACCCTGCAGGGCGCGACGAAGATCAAGGAACAGATCGAAAGCGCGAAACTCGAGCTCGAAGCCGCGCAGCGCAAGCAGGACTTCGGCCGCATGAGCGAGATCCAGTACGGCACGCTGCCCGGGCTTGAGAAGCAGTTGCAGGCGGCCCAGGAGGCCGAGAAGCAGGGCTTCACCCTGCTGCAGGACAAGGTGACCGCCGAGGAGATCGCCGAGGTGGTCGCGCGCTGGACCGGCATCCCGGTGTCGAAGATGCTCGAGGGCGAGCGCGAGAAGCTGCTGAAGATGGAAGAGCACCTGCATACGCGCGTGGTCGGCCAGGAGGAGGCGATCAAGGTCGTGTCCGACGCGGTGCGCCGCTCGCGCGCGGGCCTGAGCGACCCGGATCGCCCCAGCGGTTCGTTCCTGTTCCTGGGCCCCACCGGCGTCGGCAAGACCGAGCTGTGCAAGGCGCTGGCCGAGTTCCTGTTCGACTCGACCGACGCGATGGTGCGCATCGACATGAGCGAGTTCATGGAGAAGCATGCCGTGTCGCGCCTGGTCGGTGCGCCGCCGGGTTACGTCGGCTACGAGGAGGGCGGTTACCTGACCGAAGCGGTGCGGCGGCGTCCGTACAGCGTGATCCTGCTCGACGAGGTCGAGAAGGCGCACCCGGACGTGTTCAACATCCTGTTGCAGGTGCTCGACGACGGCCGCCTGACGGATGGACAGGGCCGCACGGTGGATTTCCGCAATACCGTGATCGTGATGACCTCCAACCTCGGCAGCCAGATGATCCAGGAGATGTCGGACGATGATTCCCCGGAGGGCTACACCAAGATGAAGGCGGCGGTGATGGGCGTGGTGCAGACGCAGTTCCGCCCGGAGTTCATCAACCGCCTCGACGACATCGTGGTGTTCCATCCGCTCGACAAGAAGCAGATCCGCGAGATCGCCAGGATCCAGATGACCGGCCTCGACCGGCGCTTGGCCGAGCGCGGCCTCAAGCTGGAGCTGGGTGACAACGCGCTGGCCCTGCTCGCGAACGTCGGCTTCGACCCGGTGTACGGGGCGCGACCGTTGAAGCGGGCGATCCAGCAGCAGCTGGAGAACCCGTTGGCGCAGCGGATCCTGGCCGGTGAATTCGTCGCCGGCGACACCATCGTCGCCGATGCCGAGGGCGGCCAGCTGGTGTTCCGCAAGGCCTGAGCCCCGTGCCGCTGCCGCCATGGCGCCTCCTCCCGCT
Source organism: Gammaproteobacteria bacterium (assembly GCA_030431185.1). GTDB lineage: Bacteria > Pseudomonadota > Gammaproteobacteria > Xanthomonadales > Xanthomonadaceae > Marilutibacter. Next base: position 7,360 of record JAUIJO010000020.1, read on the forward strand.
CCCGGGCGGGGCGCCATGGACGCGGTCGCGCGCACGGTGCGCGCGCCTGCTAGACTCCCCCACGCCTGAGGTGACCGCCGGCCCGATCCGGGACGGTGGTTGAAACGGGAATCCGGTGCGCCGGACCGGCTCCACGCCAGTGGAGCCCCGGTCGGCAATTCCGGAGCTGCCCCCGCAACGGTAGGCGAGACAAGGTCCGCACGCAGCCACTGTGCTTGATGCATGGGAAGGCGCGGACCGGGAGCCGGCGACGCCATGTCGCGCGGTTCCGCTCGCAAGCCCGGAGACCGGCCACAGGCATGACCCGACATGCGGTGGGCGATGTCACGGGCAGCACGTTCTTCGTGCCGTCTCGATCCCTCCTTCCGCCTGTCCATTCCCATGCCATCCGCGCGGGCAGGCGCGGTGAAGGAGTTCGTGTGCATCGCAGCCGTACCGTATCCCGTCGCGCCATCCTGGCGACGACGCTTTCCCTCGTCGCCCTCCCGATGGCCCCCGCGCTTGCCGAAGGCGCCGCGACCGACCTCGACAACGTGGTGGTCACCGCCACCCGGACCGCCCGGACGCAGGACCAGACCCACGCTTCGGTCAGCGTGATCGAACGCGAAGAAATCGAACGCCTGCAGCCGGCCTCGTTGCCCGACCTGTTGCGCGGGCGCGCCGGCGTGTCCCTGGCCAACAACGGGGGACCGGGCAAGTCGACTTCGCTGTTCCTGCGCGGCACCGAATCCGACCACGTGCTGGTGCTCGTGGACGGCGTCAAGATCGGCTCGGCGACCAGCGGCGGCGCCGCCCTGCAGGACATCCCGGTCGAGCAGATCGAACGGATCGAAATCGTCCGTGGCCCGTTCTCCAGCCTGTACGGATCGGAGGCCATCGGCGGTGTCGTGCAGGTCTTCACCCGCCGTCCGCAGGGGCCCTTCGAACCGAACGCACGCATCGCCGCCGGCAGCGACGACACCTGGCGCGTCGCCGCCGGCGTGGGCGGACGCAGTGCCGGCGCGGTGGCCGGCGGGGCCGGTGGCTGGTATTCGCTGCAGGCCGCCCATGAGTCCACCGAAGGCATCGACGCCTATCGCGGCACCCGCAACGCCGATCCCGACCGCGACGGCTACCGCAACAGTTCGTTCACCGCGCAGGGCGGTTACCGCTTCGACGAGCGCTGGGACGGGGACCTGCGCGTGTTCCAGGCCGAGGGCGAAAACGAGTACGACGGCGGCCCGGCGAGCGAATCCGGGTTCACCGAGCGCGTCATCGGCGCGCGCCTGCGCTATGCGCCGTCCGCGCGCGCGGCTTTCACCCTCAGCGCCGGAACCAGCGCCGACCTGAGCGAGAACTACTTCGACGGCGTGTTCAACTCGCGCTTCGACACCCGCCGCGAGCTCGGCGGCCTGCAGGCCGACCTGGGCCTGGGCAGCGGCCTGTTGACGCTGGGTTTCGACTGGCAACGCGACGAGATCGAGAGCAGCGAGGCCTATGCGCGCGACCAGCGCGTCAACCGCGGCCTGTTCGGGCAGTGGCAGCAGGCCTTCGGCACGCAATCGCTGCAGGCCAGCCTGCGCCGCGACGACGACGGCCAGTTCGGCGGGGAGACCACCGGCAGCGTGCTCTGGGGCTGGGATTTCACCCCGGCGATGCGATTGACGGCCAGCTACGGCACCGGTTTCAAGGCGCCGACCTTCAACGAGCTCTACTACCCCGGCTACGGCAATCCCGAGCTGGGTCCGGAGACCTCGCGCAGCGTCGAGCTCGGCCTGCGCGGCGAACAGGCCTGGGGCCATTGGTCGTTGAATGGCTTCCAGACCCAGATCGACGACATGATCGCCTACGACGCCGATTTCGGTCCGTTTGGCGGCCCCGACAACGTCGATCGCGCGCGGATCCGGGGCATGGAGGCCGTCGTCGACACCGTCGTGGCCGGCTGGGACCTGCGCGGCAGCGCCACCTGGCTCGACCCGGAGAACGACGCCGACAGCGCCGGCAAGGTGTTGCCGCGTCGCGCCCGCCAAAGCGCGCGGATCGACCTGGACCGTCGCTTCGGCGCCGTCAGTGGCGGCGCTTCGCTGACCGCCGCGGGGGCGCGCTACGACAACCTGGCCAACACGCGTCGCATGGGCGGCTATGGCCTGCTCGACCTGCGCGTGGCCTACGCGCTGGCCGAGGCCTGGGAGCTGCGCCTGTCGCTCGACAACGTGTTCGACAAGTCCTACGAAACAGCCATGTTCTACAACCAGCCCGGCCGGACCTGGTTGCTGGGCCTGCGCTGGCATCCCGCCCGCTGAGCGGACACCGCCCTCCCTCCACCACCACGAGGTCTGCCATGAAACCGCTGTCCAACCCGATCAACCTGGGCCTGTTCGCGGCGTTCTCCGCCCTGATGGTCGCCACGCGCTTCCATCACTTCGGCGACGCGCTGCACCTGCCCGATGCGTCGATGGCGCTGTTCTTCCTCGGCGGGCTGTACCTGCGCCGGCACTGGCAGTTCGTCGCGATGCTGGCGCTTGCGGTGGCGATCGACTGGGCGGCGGTGTCGCTCGCCGGCGTCAGCGACTTCTGCATCACCCCGGCCTATGCGTTCCTGCTGCCCGCCTACGCGGTGCTCTGGTACGGCGGCCGGCTGTACTCGCCCCGCCTCCGCGCGGGCAACCGGGCGCTGTGGGGCGCCGCGGCGGTGGGGCTGCTCGCGGCCAGCCTGTCGTTCGTGGTCTCCAATGGCGCGTTCTACTGGTTGGGCGGCCGCTATGCGGAGCCGCACTTCGCCGAGTACGTCGCGCGCCTGTGGCAATGGGGGCCGCTCTTCGTGCGCACCACGATGACGTACGTCGTCGTCGCCCTGGCCGTGCACGCGGGCCTGGCCCTGGCCACCCGCGAGCGACGTGCATCGGGTACCGTCTGACATCGAGGAGAACCGCATGGAAACCCTGACCGTACGGAAGTCGACCCTTCCCATCGCATCCGTCCGCGACCAGTGGGCGGTCGGCATGGGCCTGGTGGCCCTGATGGTGGCCACCCGCGGGCAGCATTTCGCCAGCGTCGATGCCTTGCCCAGCGCATCCTGGGCGATCTTCTTCCTCGCCGGCGCCCTGTTGCGGCCCCTGTGGACGTTGCCCGCATTCTTCGTGTTGTCGAGCGCGCTCGACCTGGGCAGCTACGCGGCCGGCACCATCACTGACTGGTGCCTGTCGCCGGCCTACTGGGCGCTCGCGCTGGCGTACGCCAGCCTGTGGCTGGGCGGGCGCGCGTACCGCGACCTGCACCGCGATGGCATGCGGGACGTGCCGCGCCTGGCGCTGGCCCTGCTGGCGTCCGGCAGCGTGGCCTACCTGTTCTCCAAGGGCGGCTACTGGTTCTTCTCCGGCCGTTATCCCGATCCGACGTTGCAGGGATTCATCGCCCGCATCCCCGCCTACTACCCGCGCGCGCTGGGCACGTTGGCCGGCTATGTCGGCGCGGCGTTCGCCCTGCGCGCCGCATGGCGCGTCGCCATGCGGTCCGGGGCGATGGGCGAGGCGCGCTCGTGAGCCGCGGCTCGGAACGCCTGGGGCGTACCGAGGAAGCGCATTACCGCGAGCGGGCCCAGCGCAAGAAGGAACTCGTCGACCGGCGCATCGCCCGGGCGACCATCGACCGCGGGGTGCTGGTGGTCAATACGGGCAACGGCAAGGGCAAGAGCTCCTCGGGCTTCGGCATGTTGGCGCGCTCGCTCGGCCACGGATTCAACTGCGGGGTGGTGCAGTTCATCAAGGGCAGTTTCAGCACCGGCGAGGACCTGTTTTTCCGTCGCTTCGGCGAAGCCTTCGCCGACCGGCTGGAGTACCACGTGATGGGCGAGGGCTTCACCTGGGAGACCCAGGACCGCGACCGCGACATCGCCGCGGCGTCGGCCGCCTGGGAGATCGCCGCGCGCATGCTGGCCGATCCGGCCTTCGATTTCGTGCTGCTGGACGAACTCAACATCGCGCTCAACAAGGACTACCTCCCACTGGATGCGGTCCTGGCCGCGGTCGCCGCGCGCCCGGAACGCCAGCACGTGGTGATCACCGGGCGCGGTGCTCCCGAGGCACTGGTGGAGGCCGCCGACACGGTCACCGAGATGCGCCTGGTCAAGCATGCGTTCAAGGCCGGCATCAAGGCGCAGCACGGGATCGAGCTGTGAGCGGCGTCGGCCCTCGCGGGTGTCCGGCGCTGCTGGTGTCCGCGCCGGCCTCGGGACAAGGCAAGACCAGCGTGACCGCCGCGCTGGCCCGCTGGCACGCGCGGCAGGGCAGGCGGGTGAGGGTGTTCAAGACCGGACCGGATTTCCTCGATCCGATGGTGCTCGAACGCGCCTGCGGCGCCCCGGTCGAGCAACTGGACCTGTGGATGTGCGGTGAGTCGGACGTGCGCGCGCGCCTGCATGCCGCCGCCGCGGAGGCCGACCTGATCCTGGTCGAAGGCGTGATGGGCCTCTACGACGGCGAGCCGTCCAGCGCCGACCTGGCGATGGCGCTGGGCCTGCCGGTGCTGGCCGTGATCGACGGCGCGGCCATGGCGCAGACCTTCGGCGCCCTGGCCACGGGACTGGCGCGTTATCGCGGCGGCCTGCGCGTGCACGGGGTGGCGGCCAACCGCATCGGCAGCGCACACCATGCGAGCCTGTTGCGCGAGAGCCTGCCGCCGGAGCTGCATTGGCTGGGCGCACTGCCGCGCAGTGCCGGCATCGCCTTGCCCGAGCGCCACCTGGGCCTGGTCGCGGCCGGCGAGCTGGACGACCTCGACGCGCGCCTGGATGCGCTGGCAGATGCCTGGAGCGAACATGCCGCCACCGGGCTGCCGCCCGCGGTCGACTTCGCGCCCGCCGAACGCCTGCCGGTGCCGCGCACGCTGGCGGGCCGCCGCATCGCCGTCGCGCGCGACGCCGCGTTCTGTTTCCTGTATCCGGCCAACCTCGACCTGCTGCGCGAGGCGGGGGCCGAGCTGTGCTTCTTCTCGCCGGTGGCCGGCGACGCGCTGCCCGCGTGCGACGCCGCCTGGTTGCCCGGCGGCTATCCCGAGCTGCACCTGGACGCGTTGTCGGCGAACACCCGGCTGCATGCGGACCTGCACGCCCATCGCGACGGCGGCAAGCCGCTGCTCGCCGAATGCGGCGGCCTGTTGTTCGCGCTCGAACGCTTGACCGATCGCGACGGTGCGTCCGCGACCATGGCCGGACTGCTGGCGGGCCAGGCAACGATGCAGAAGCGCTTCGCGGCGCTGGGCATGCAGGAAATCGAGTTGCCGGAGGGCCGCCTGCGTGGCCACAGCTTCCACTATGCCCGCGCCGACATCGCGGCCGAGCCACTGGCGCATGCGCGCAATCCCAACGGAGGCCCGACCGCCGAAGCGGTGTACCGGCACCGCGCGATGACGGCGAGTTTCGTGCACCTGTATTTCCCGTCCAATCCGGTGGCGGCCACCGCCCTGTTCCGCCCATGAGCGCCCCCTTCGTCCTGCTGGCGATGGTCGTGGGACTGCTGCTGGACGCGGCGCTCGGCGAGCCGCGTCGCTGGCATCCGCTGGTGGGCTTCGGGCGTTGGACGCGCCTGGTCGAGCGCGCATTGCGCCACCCGTCCCGGGGCAGGGGCGTGCTCGCGTGGCTGTTCGCGGTGCTGCCGGTCTTCACCGCGGTCACCGCGATCGCCCTGCTCGCCGCGTGGGCGTCGCCCTGGGCCTTGGTGGCGGTCGATATCGCCTGCCTGTACTTCGCGCTCGGACTGCGCAGCCTGGGCGAGCATGCGCGGCCCGTCGCGCAGGCCTTGCGGGCGGGCGACCTTGGTGCCGCGCGCGTCGCGGTCGGGCGCATGGTGAGTCGGGATACCGACGCACTCGATGCCACCGCCGTCGCGGCGGCGGCGACCGAGTCGGTGCTCGAGAACGGCAACGACGCCGTGTTCGGCGCCCTGTTCTGGTACCTGGTGCTGGGCGCGCCCGGCGCCGTGCTGTACCGGCTCGCCAATACCCTGGACGCGATGTGGGGATACCGCACCCCGCGATACGAACGTTTCGGCTGGGCCGCCGCCCGCGTCGACGACGCGTTGAACTGGCTGCCCGCGCGGCTGACGGCGCTGGCCTATGCCAGCGTGGGCCGGACACGCGCGGCGCTGCGCTGCTGGCACTCGCAGGCGCGGGCCTGGGACAGTCCGAATGCCGGACCGGTGATGGCCGCCGGCGCGGGAGCGCTGGGCGTGCGCCTCGGCGGCCCGGCCCCGTACAACGGTCACCAGGAAGACCGGCCGGAGCTGGGCGAGGGCGCCGCGCCCGATGCCGGCGCCATCGATGCCAGCCTGCGACTCGCGCGGCGTGCCACCCTGCTGTGGGTGGGGATCGTCGCACTGTGCGTGCTCGGGGTCGCCCTCTTCGCTGGAAGCGCGCGCCATGCTTGAGCACGGCGGGCGCCTGCGACGCGCCGCACGCGAGTACGGGATCCCCCTGGCGGACTGGCTCGACCTGTCGACCGGCGTCAGTCCGTTCGCGTGGCCGGTGCCACCGATCCCGCCCTCGGCATGGCAGCGCCTGCCCGAGGACGAGGATGGGCTGGTCGAGGCCGCGCGGCACTACTACGACGCGCCCGGGGTGCTGCCGGTCGCCGGATCGCAGGCGGCGATACAGGTGCTGCCTCGCCTGCGGGCGCGCTCGGTGGTGGGCGTGATCGCGCCCGGGTACGCCGAGCACGCACACGCGTGGCGCATGGCCGGGCACGAGGTCGTCCGCCTTCCCGCCGTCGAGTTGCTCATGCAGGCCGAACGCTTCGACGTCGTCGTGCTGATCCATCCGAACAATCCCGGGGGCGACCGTTTCGATCGCAGCGCGCTGCTCGAGCTGCACGGGCGGCTCGCGGCGCGGGGCGGCTGGCTCGTCGTCGACGAGGCCTTCATCGATGCCACGCCGCGCCAGAGCCTGTGCCGCGACAGCCATCGGGAGGGGCTGGTGGTGCTGCGTTCGGTCGGCAAGTTCTTCGGCCTGGCGGGTGCGCGCGCCGGCTTCGTCTGCGCGGCGCCGGCGCTGCTCGAAGCGCTGCGCGAGCGCCTGGGGCCGTGGACGCTGTCGGGCCCGACGCGCCATGTCCTCCAGCACGCGCTGGCGGACGTCGCGTGGCAGCAGGCTGCGCGCGCGCGGCTGCTGGCGGCCGGCGCACGCCTGGGCGACACCTTCGACAGCGCCGGCCTTCGCGAAGGGGCCGGCTGCGCATACTTCCAATGGCGCCGCCATGCCCGGGCGGCGGCGCTCCACGACGCCCTGGCGCACGAAGGCGTGCTGCTGCGGCTGTTCGCCGGCGACGAGGCAACGCCGCCGAGCGTGCGCGCGGGACTGCCTGCCGACGACGCCGGCTTCCAGCGGCTGCGGGACGCGCTTGCGCGGGCCCTGCGGGGGCTGTCGGCATGAGGGCCCGCGTGCTGATGGTGCAGGGCTGCACCTCCGATGCCGGCAAGAGCACGCTGGTCGCGGCGCTGTGCCGATGGTTGCATCGACGTGGCGCGCGGGTGGCGCCGTTCAAGCCGCAGAACATGGCGCTCAACGCGGCCGTGACCGCCGACGGCGGCGAGATCGGACGGGCCCAGGCCGTGCAGGCGCAGGCCTGCGGACTGGCGCCCCGCACCGACTTCAACCCGGTGCTGCTCAAGCCCAGCAGCGACAAGGGTGCGCAGGTCATCCTGCACGGCCACGCGATCGGGCAGATGGACGCGGTGGGCTACCACGACTACAAGCGCGTGGCGATGGAGGCGGTGCTCGCCTCGCATGCGCGACTGGTCGAACGCTTCGACGTCGTCGTGGTCGAGGGGGCCGGCAGCCCCGCGGAGATCAACCTGCGGGCCAACGACATCGCCAACATGGGCTACGCGGAAGCGGTCGACTGCCCGGTGTTGCTGGTCGCCGACATCGACCGGGGCGGCGTGTTCGCCCACCTGGTCGGCACGCTCGCGCTGTTGTCCGACAGCGAGCGCGCGCGGGTGCGGGGTTTCGTCATCAACCGCTTCCGCGGCGACATCGCGCTGCTGCAACCGGGCCTCGACTGGCTCGAACGGGAAACCGGCAAGCCCGTGCTGGGCGTCCTGCCGTGGCTGCACGGCCTGCACCTGGAAGCCGAGGATGCCCTGCCGCGTGATCGCGAGGACAAGCCCGGCGCGACGCTGCGGCTCGTCGTGCCGGTGCTGCCACGGATCAGCAACCACACCGACTTCGACGCGCTGCGCGCGCATCCGCAGGTCGACCTGCGTTTCGTGGGGCCCGGTGAAGCGCCTCCCGCCTGCGACCTGATCGTGCTGCCCGGCAGCAAGGCGACCCGCGCCGACCTGGCATGGCTGCGCGCCCACGGCTGGGATGCCGCGATCGCGCGTCACCTGCGTTACGGCGGCAAGCTGGTGGGCATATGCGGTGGCCTGCAGATGCTCGGGCGCGCCGTACACGACCCGGAGGGCATCGAAGGCGAAGCCGGCTCCAGCGAGGCGCTTGGATGGCTCGACTTCGAGACCACGCTGCTGCCCGGCAAGCAGTTGCGCAACGTCAGCGGCCACCTCTCGATCGAAGGCGTGCCCGTGCGCGGCTACGAGATCCACTGCGGCGCGAGCCATGGTCCGGCCCTGTCGCGACCGCTGGCGGTGCTGGCGGACGGGCGCGGCGACGGCGCGATATCCGATGACGGGCGGATCCTGGGCAGCTACCTGCACGGCCTGTTCGACGAGCCGGCGGCACTCGGCGCGCTGCTGCGCTGGGCCGGGCTCCACGACGTGCGCCCGCTCGACATGGCCGCGCTGCGCGAGGCCGCCCTCGAACGCCTCGCCGACGCGGTCGAGGCGCATCTCGACACCGCGTGCCTGTCGGCCCTGCTGGAGGAGGCGCCATGCAGGACCTGATCCTCGGCGGCGCACGTTCCGGCAAGAGTGCCTGGGCCGAGCGGCTCGCGTGCGAGGGCGGCATGCCGGTGACCTACATCGCCACCGCACGCGCCGGCGACGCGGAGATGGCGGCCCGCATCGGCCACCATCGCGCCCGGCGCCCCGCGCACTGGGGCTGCGTCGAAGAGCCGCTGGCACTCGCGGCGGTGCTGCGCGAGCGCGCCGCGCCCGACCATTGCCTGCTGGTCGATTGCCTGACCCTGTGGCTTGGCAACCTGTTGACCGATCCGGACCCCGCGCGCTTCGACCGCGAGCGCCTCGCCCTGGTCGAAGCCTTGCCCGGGCTGCCCGGCGACCTGCTGATGGTCAGCAACGAGGTCGGCATGGGCATCGTGCCGATGGGCGCCCTGAGCCGGCGTTTCGTGGACGAAGCCGGGCGCCTGCACCAGGACCTTGCACGGCGATGCGACCGCGTGGTGTTCGTCGCCGCCGGCTTGCCGATGGCACTCAAGGGCACGCTCGGCTGAACCCCCATGGAGATCCCCGCATGAACCACGACTTCGACATCCGCCGCCAGGTGGCCGCGGTGGACGCCGCTGCGAGCGAGGCCGCGCGCCAGCACCAGGCCCGGCTGACCAAGCCCCCTGGATCGCTGGGGCGGCTGGAGGAGGCCGCCATCGCCCTGGCCGGGCTGCAGGGCACGGCGACGCCCCGGCTGGATCGCGTCTGGATCAGCGTCTTCGCCGCGGACCACGGCGTCGCCGCCGAAGGCGTGTCCGCGTTCCCGCAGGCGGTCACCGGCGAAATGGTGCGCAACTTCGCCGGCGGCGGCGCGGCGATCAGCGTGCTCGCGCGGCAGATCGCCGCCACGCTCGACGTCGTGCACCTGGGCACGGTCAACGATCCGGGCGGGATCCCGGGCGTCCGGCGTGCGTGGATCGCGCCCTCGACGGCCAACTTCTGCAGCGCCGATGCCATGACGCCCGCGCAGCTGCGGCAAGCCCTGCAGGCCGGTGCCGACAGCATCGCCCTGGCGCGCGAGGCCGGCGCGCAGCTGTTCATCGGCGGCGAGATGGGGATCGCCAACACCACCGCCGCGACCGCCCTGGCCTGCGCCCTGCTGGGCGAGGACCCGCGGGCGCTGGCGGGCGCCGGTACCGGCCTTGATGCCACCGGCATCCGCCGCAAGGTGGACGTCGTCGAACGCGCGCTGCGCCACCATGCCGGTGCGACCACGCCGGCGGAGCGCCTGCGCTGCCTGGGCGGCTTCGAGATCGCGGCGCTTTGCGGGGCCTACGTGGCGGCCGCGCAGGCCGGCATCCCGGTGCTGGTCGACGGCTTCATCAGCACGGCGGCTGCGCTCGCCGCGGTCCAGCTGCAACCGGCGGTGCGCGACTGGCTGCTGTTCTCGCACCGCTCCCGCGAGCAGGGCCACGCGCGATTGCTCGACGCCCTGCAGGCACGCCCGCTGCTCGAACTCGACATGCGCCTGGGCGAGGCCAGCGGCGCCGCGACCGCCGTGCCCCTCCTGCGACTGGCCTGCGCCCTGCATGCCGGCATGGCGACCTTCGAACAGGCCGGCGTGTCGTCGGCATGAGCGCGCAGGGCGCCACCGTCGACCTGCTGCGCCACGGCGACACCGGCCAGCACGGGTTCCGCGGGCAACTCGACGACCCCCTGACCGAGCCGGGCTGGCGGCAACTGGAGGCAGCGACCGCGGGCGTCGATTGGGACGTGGTGGTGGGGTCGCCGCTGCGGCGCTGCGCGGATTTCGCGCGCGCGCTGGCGATGGCGCGGGGCCTGCCCCTGCGCCTGGACCCGCGGCTCGCCGAGTACGACTTCGGTGAATGGCAGGGCGTGCCAGTGGATCGGCTGGCCGAGTCCGAGGGCGAGGCACTGGGCAGGTTCTGGTCCGATCCGGAGGGGCATCCGCCGCCGGGCGCCGAGGGGATGGCGGCCTTCGGCAGGCGGGTTGCCGACGCGCTGGACGGCATCACCGCCGCGCATGCCGGCCAACGCGTGCTGGTACTGACCCATGGCGGCGTCATCCGCCTGTTGCGCTGCACGGTCGAGCGTCGCCCGCTTGCCGCGATGGCCGACTACGCGGTCGACCATGCCTCGTTGCACCGGCTGGACTGGGCCGCCCACCGCGCCCGCATGGAGCCGGACTGATGCAGGGGCTGTGGGTGGCGCTCGGCTTCCTGACGCGTGTTCCGGTGCCTGCCGCCGCGTTCGGGGCGCCGCGCGCCCAGGCGCGCTCGCTGCCCTGGTACCCGCTGGTCGGTGCATTCATCGGCGCCCTGCTGTGCGCGCTGGCCGCGTGCGTGCCTACGTCGCCCCCGCTCGCGGCGGCCTTGTTGCTGGTGGCCTGGGTGGCGCTGACCGGCGGACTGCACATCGACGGCCTGGCCGACAGCGCGGATGCCTGGATAGGCGGCATGGGCGACCGCGAGCGCACGCTCGCGATCATGAAGGATCCCCGTTGCGGTCCCGCCGGCGTCACCGCGGTGGTGCTGGTATTGCTGCTCAAGTTCGCCGCCTTGTCGAGCCTGGCGGCGCAGGCATCCCGGACGGGCCTGGGCGGCCCCCTCAACGCCGGCCTGCTGCTGGCCCCGCTGCTGGCGCGCGCGACCCTGACCGCCGCGCTGCTCGGCATGCCCTACGTGCGCGAAGGCGGCCTGGGCCAGGCGCTCCCGCAGGCCTCGCGGGCCGCCTGCCACGCGGCGCTGGGACTGACGACACTGGCGTGCCTCATGCCGGCTTTGGACACGCCTGCCGTGCCGGTCGAATGGTTGATGCCGGGCATCCTCGCGATCGTGGCGGCCGGTGTCGTCGCCTTCGCGTGGCTGCGGGCGTGCCGGTCGCGGATCGGCGGCGTGACCGGCGATACCTGCGGGGCCCTGGCCGAGATGGTCGAGGTCGCCGTGCTGGTGGCGCTGGCCTGCTGGTTCGCCTAGCCGTCCCCGGCGTCGCGGGGCCTCAGGTCGCGCCGCTCGCCTTCGGCAGTTGCCGCCCGCCGCGGAAGGCGGGCGTGGCCATCACCATCT
>JAUIJO010000021.1 GCA_030431185.1 Gammaproteobacteria bacterium
GCTCGAGCGCGGCCAGCGCGTCACCGAGCTGATGAAGCAGAAGCAGTACGCGCCGATGTCGATCGCCATGCAGGCGCTGTCGATCTACGCCGTCAACGAGGGCTACCTGGACGACGTGCCGGTCAACAAGATCGGTGCCTTCGAGGAGGGCCTGCATGCGCACTTCACCAACACCCAGGGCGAGCTGATCGACAAGGTCAATGCCTCGGGCGCCTGGAACGACGAGATCGAAGCGGCGTTCAAGAAGGGCATCGAAGAGTTCACGAGCACCGGCTCTTACTGAACCGGTGTGATTGGTGATGGGTGATTGGTGATTCGCAACGGCAACACGCAGGCGAATCGCCCCTCCCATCACGAATGACCCATCACGAATCACGGCGAGCGTAGCGAGCGAATACATGGCAGGCGGACGCGAAATCAAAACCAAGATCAAGAGCGTGCAGAACACCCGCAAGGTGACGCGTGCGCTCGAGATGGTCTCGGCCTCAAAGATCCGCAAGGCGCAGGACCGTATGCGCGCCTCGCGCCCGTACGCCCGCGTGATGAAGCAGGTGATCGGCCACCTCGCCCAGGCGAACACCGACTACCAGCATCCCTTCCTGGAGGAGCGCGCCGAGGTCAAGCGCGTGGGCTACCTGATCGTGTCCTCCGACCGGGGCCTGGCGGGCGGCCTGAACAACAACATGTTCCGCAAGCTGCTGGCGGAGTTCCGCGGCTGGCAGGACAAGGGCGTCGACGTCGACGTCGTCACCATCGGCCAGAAGGCCTCGGTGTACTTCCGTCGCCTCAAGGTGAACATGGTGGGCTCCGTGACCCACCTGGGCGACCAGCCCAGGCTCGAGCAGATCGTCGGCGTGGTCAAGGTGATGCTCGACGGCTACAGCGAAGGCAATCTCGATCGCGTGTTCGTCTGCTACAACGACTTCATCAACACGATGACCCAGCGCGCCACCTTCGACCAGTTGCTGCCGCTGCCCAAGCCAGAGTCGCAGGTCGCACGGCACGACTGGGACTACATCTACGAACCCGATCCGGCCGCCGTGCTCGACACCGTGCTGACCCGTTACGTGGAGTCGCTGGTCTACCAGGCGGTCCTGGAGAACGTGGCCTCCGAACATGCCGCGCGCATGGTGGCGATGAAGGCGGCCTCGGACAACGCGAGCAAGATGATCGGCACGCTGCAGCTGGTCTACAACAAGGCCCGCCAGGCGGCGATCACCCAGGAAATCTCGGAAATCGTCGGCGGCGCCGCCGCGGTGTAAGGGCAGCGGTGGGTGGTTCGACGCCCGTGATCCGACGAGAGCAGCGTCCCGCGCCTTCCGGATCACAGCCCTGAACCACGAATCTCGAATCACAAGCAATCAGACAGGCAGCGCAAGCCGCCGAACCGAACAAAGTTAAACCGGAGCAATCACAATGAGCCAGGGCAAGATCGTTCAGATCATCGGTGCCGTCGTAGACGTCGAGTTTCCGCGCGCCGAAGTGCCGAGGGTGTACGACGCGCTGAAGGTCGAGAACACCGAAATCACGCTGGAAGTCCAGCAGCAGTTGGGCGACGGCGTCGTGCGCACGATCGCGCTCGGCTCGACCGACGGCCTCAAGCGCAACCTGGTGGCCAACAACACCGGCAAGGCGATCTCGGTGCCGGTCGGCGCCGGCACCCTGGGCCGCATCATGGACGTGCTGGGCCGCCCGATCGACGAGGCCGGCGAAGTCGAGTCCACCGACCGTTGGGAAATCCACCGCGACGCGCCGAGCTACGAAGAGCAGGCCGCGACCAGCGAGCTGCTCGAGACCGGCATCAAGGTCATCGACCTGATGTGCCCGTTCGCCAAGGGCGGCAAGGTCGGCCTGTTCGGTGGCGCCGGCGTCGGCAAGACCGTCAACATGATGGAGCTGATCAACAACATCGCCAAGGCGCACGAAGGCCTGTCGGTGTTCGCCGGCGTGGGCGAGCGTACCCGCGAGGGCAACGACTTCTACCACGAGATGAAGGACTCCAACGTCCTCGACAAGGTGGCGATGGTCTACGGCCAGATGAACGAGCCGCCGGGCAACCGCCTGCGCGTCGCCCTGACCGGCCTGACCATGGCCGAGTACTTCCGCGACGAGAAGGACGAGTCCGGCAAGGGCCGCGACGTGCTGTTCTTCGTCGACAACATCTACCGCTACACGCTGGCCGGCACCGAGGTCTCGGCACTGCTGGGCCGCATGCCGTCGGCGGTGGGCTACCAGCCGACCCTGGCCGAGGAAATGGGCGTCCTGCAGGAGCGCATCACCTCGACCAAGACCGGTTCGATCACCTCCATCCAGGCCGTCTACGTGCCCGCCGACGATTACACCGATCCGTCGCCGGCCACCACCTTCGCCCACCTGGATTCCACCGTGGCCCTGTCGCGCAGCATCGCGTCGCTGGGTATCTACCCGGCCGTCGATCCGCTGGATTCGACCTCGCGCATGATGGACCCGAACGTGATCGGCAACGAGCATTACGACACCGCCCGTCGCGTGCAGATGACGCTCCAGAAGTACAAGGAGCTCAAGGACATCATCGCGATCCTGGGCATGGACGAGCTGTCGGAAGAAGACAAGCAGGCCGTGTCGCGCGCGCGCAAGATCGAGCGCTTCTTCTCGCAGCCGTTCCACGTGGCCGAAGTGTTCACCGGCTCGCCGGGCAAGTACGTGTCGCTGAAGGACACCATCCGCGGCTTCAAGGGCATCGTGGAAGGCGAGTACGACCATCTTCCGGAGCAGGCCTTCTACATGGTCGGCACCATCGACGAGGCCGTCGAGAAGGCCAAGAAGATCACGGGTTGATCGGCCGGGAATCCGGAACAGTCATTAGGGAATCGCAAGGGCGGGAACTGGATACGGGACATCGCGGTCATGGCATGAGCGGCAGGATGAGGCTCTTCCATTCCCCATTCCCCATTCCCCACTCCCGCCTCGCGACAAGCGAGGCAATATGAGCACCATCCGTTGCGACATCGTGAGCGCCGAGAACGAGATCTTCCATGGTGAGGCCGAACTGGTCGTCGCCACCGGTGAGATGGGCGAGCTGGGCATCGCGCCCAAGCACGCGCCGCTGATCACGCGGCTCAAGCCCGGCAAGGTCGTGGTGACCCTGCCCGGCGGGGAGCAGCTCGACTTCGCGATCTCCGGTGGCATCCTCGAGGTGCAGCCGCAGGTCGTGACCGTGCTGGCCGACACCGCGGTGCGCGCCGAGGACATCGACGAGGCCGCGGTGCGGGCCGCCAAGGACGAGGCCGAGCGCATCCTGGCCAACCGTGGCGAACAGATGGAGATCGCGGAGGCACAGGCCAAGCTGGCCGAAGCGATGGCGCAGCTCCAGGCGCTCGAGCGCCTGCGCCGGAACATGAAGCACTGATCGTCCCTTGCATCGACGAGCGAAGACGCCGGCACCGCCGGCGTTTTTTTTTTGGCGCTTCCCCTGCGCACGATGGGGAAGGCGCGGGGATGCATGCAGGGAGTCGCGCGTGTCGGGGGGGAGCGCATTAATGGTCTTTGCCGGATCGACGGCCCTGGGGCGGCAGGCATCGGGGGCGCATCGTGTGGGCTGCCGATTTCCGGCGCCGGTGGACCCATGCCCGGTCTATGCCCCCCTCTTCCTATTCCCGCTCCCGCTTCCGCTCTCGCGGCCGCTGCACCAGCATCGGATGGATCGGCAGGCGCGGCTCCGCGGCGACGTCGTGGTTGAGCCATGACAACAGCAACTGCACGCCCAGGATCAGCGGCAATGCCGCCAGCATCACCGTGCCGGCGGTGGCGGCTTCGCCGCTGTGGATCGACATCCACCAATGCCAGGCGCCGAAGCCGAGCCCGAACAGCATGAGCGGCACGGCCAGCAGCAGTTCGACGGATGCGATGGAGGAGTTGCGCAGCAGGTAGCCCGTGGCCACGCGCCTGAGGAAGTTGCGCAGGTTGCCGGCCAGGAACGGGCCCACCATCCGCATCGGCCGGAGGCTGGAAACCTCGTCCGCGTAGCGTGCGGCCATGGGCAGCTCGGCGACGACGGCGCGCAGCGCGTTCAGGTGGTACAGCAGGTCGGACTCGAAGAAGTAACGGCGCGCGAGTCGGTCCAGGTCGAGTTCGGCCAGCACGCTGGCATGGATCGCGGTGAACCCGTTGGTCGGGTCGAGCAGCTGCCAGTAGCCGCTGGAGGCCTTGGTCAGGAAGGACAGGCAGGCATTGCCGACGAGTCGCACCGGGGGCATGCCGCGCAGGTACGACAAGCGATGAAAACGGTTGCCCTTTGCGTAGTCCGCCTTGCCGCTGCGGATGGGCTGTATCAGGGCGGGGATCAGGGACGGATCCATCTGGCCGTCCCCGTCCAGCTTGACGATGATCTCCGCGCCCGCCTCGAGCGCCGCCCTGTAGCCGGTGGCCACCGCGCCGCCCACGCCCTGGTTGGACACGTGCAACCGCACGTGGACGCGCGGATCCGACGTGCCGGTGCGGACCCGTTCGCCGCTGCCGTCGGGGCACGCGTCGTCGACCACGAAGATGCGGTCCACTTCCGGCCCGATGCGCGCGAGCAGGGGCAGGATCGCGTCCGCGACCCGATAGCAGGGCACGACCACGGCGATGCGGCAGGAATACGAGGTCGCCATGGCCTCAGCGATAGATCCAGTGGCGCGCGAGCAGGAAGCTCAACACGGCCAACGAGGCTTCGACGACGGGTTTCGCCAACCATGCCCAGGCCAGCCCCGGACCGTCGGCTATGCCGGCGATGACCGCGGTGCTCAATGCGGTCAATGCCACCCAGACGACGAGGAAACGGACCAGGCGCACACCGCCCAACCGGGCTTCGCCGTTCTCGGCGAACGTGAAACGGCCATTGAGCCAGAAGCCCAGGCAGGCCCCGCTGACGCGTGCCCCGAGGTTCGACATGGCGGGCTCGAGTCCGAGCGCGCTCAGCCCCACGAACACGGCCCAGTCGACCAGCACCTGCAGCAGCCCGATCAGGATGAAATACCTGCCTTGCCTGACCAGGCTCATGGCGCAGCGGATCCTGGCGCGTCGGGCAAGCGCCACAGTTCGGCGTCGCCCAGGGTATCCACGCGGCGCGCGTGGCTCGCCGCCAGGCCCCGCCGCAACGCAGGACTGGCCTGCGCGGGAACGACGAGCACCCAGCGCGCGTCGCTCAGCGCGAACAGCGCGTTCCAGCCTGCGCCCGACGGGTCGGCTTCGGCGGCGATGCGTGCGGCCCTGAGGGTGGGGTCGTGTTCGAGCACGCCCCGTCCCCGTCCCGCGAGTTCCGCGGTGTAGCTCCGCTCGGGCGAGGTGGCGAGCACGAGGCCATCGTCACCGGCCGGTATCCGCCGCAGCAGCAGGCGCTCGGGCACGTAGTGGGGGTAGATCCGGGTCTCGTCGCCCAGCGTGCGGAGCGTGCGCTTGAATGCCGCGGAATGATGGAGCCAGCCGGCGTTGGCCTGGAACGCGAGGTTCAGCACGCACAGGCCGACGAACACGCAGGCGAAGGCGCGTGGTCCCCAGGTGTCGCGGGCGGCCGGTACCAGCAGCACGGTAAGGAGCAGCAAGCCCGGGTAGGCGTAGCGCGCGTACTGCAGTGGCAGCAGCGGCAACAGGACCACGCCGGTGATGGCGAGGGCGATGCCGCGGCTGGAAGGACGGAGCAGCGCGAGCAGCCAGGCGCCCGACAGCGCCAGCGTGGTGAAACCCAGGCCGCCCTTGAAGGCCTCGACGTATCGCGGGGTGTCGAAGCTCATGTCCCAGAGGAGCGCGATGTCGAAACCGGCCTCCCAGCGGGCGTCCCGGTAGGGTTCGGCGGGAAAGTACGGCGAGGCGAACACATCGTTGAACAGGGGCAGGAACGGGTTGCCCGTATGCCACCACGAGAACGCGAAACTCGAGCAGCCCAGGACCCCCACGGCCACGATGGCCAGCGGCACGCGCTTCCAATCCATGTCGCGCCGGTGCCGCCAGGCCGCGTAGGCCAGCAGCGGCAGCGCGGACAGCGCGTGCATGGTCTTGAGTGCCAGCAATCCGGCGAACAGGATGGCCGCGGGCAGCAGCCAGCGCCGCGTGTCCGACAGCACCACCGCCAGCAGGGCGAAGAGCAGCGCAGTCGCCGGCAACTCGGTCTGCATGCCCGCCGCCATCCATACCAGGGGCGGGAAACTGGCGACCAGGGCCACGCAGGCCCAGCGTTCGACGGGATCGGCGGCCAGGCGCGCGCTGGTGGCCCAGGCCAGCGGGAACACGAGCAGCAGCCACAGGGCATCGACTGCGCCACGGGCGTGCTGCCCGGCGAGCACCGCCGCGATGCCCTGCAGGGTGTCGCCCAGCCACGGGGCGAACGCCCAGACCTGGTGCGACGCATCCGGCAGGTAGCGGGCATGCATCAGCAGCGCGCTGGGCAGGCCCAGGTGGTAGGCCAGGTCGTCCGCCTGCATGGTCGGCAGCCAGCACGCGGTCGTCGCCAAGCCCGCGAGGGTCGTCGCGAAAGCGGCCCAGCGTGGCGCGCCGGCGATGGCGTCGACCACGTCCCGGCGCGTCTCCACCCACGCGTCCCGCAGGGCATGGCGGCGCAGCAGGGCCACGCCCAGCAGCAGCGCATACCAAAGCGGCGCGACATGGATCGGCAAGGACAGCACCCAGCCCGTGGCGCCACCCAGCACCACCAGTCCAATGCCCGTGGCGACTGCGTACCGTGCGGGGATGTCGGCGGGAAGCCGCCAGGATCCCAGGGCGAGCGCGGCGCCCCCCAGGACCACGGCCGCCAGCACCTGCAGGGGGCCGACGAAGACCAGCAGGGCGAGCCCCCAGACGGTCATGAGCGCGAGCGCACGACTGCAGCGCAGCACGCGCGCCAGCGGCCACGCCAGTGCGTGGGCGGCCAGCGCCAGCAACAGGGAGAGGCCCAGCCGCTCCCAGGGCAGCGCATTCCACATCCGATGGGCGACGAATCCCGCCCCCATCAGCGCCAATCCCGCTGCCGCGATCGCAAGAGACGTCCGTGTGCTGGGAAGTCGGGCGGCTGTCATGGGCTCGGCATGCCGGGGGTTCGCCATCATATCAGCGCGATCCGCGTTGGCCGGCGTCGTGGCGGAGCCCGGACGCGTCGCCGCGACGGGGCGACCCCGGCGGCGTGCCGGGCTAGAATCCCGGGGAACCTCGACAGCGATGCCTCCCATGTCCCCACCCCTGCACGTCGTCATCCTCGCCGCCGGCGAGGGCAAACGGATGAAGTCCGCGGTGCCCAAGGTGCTGCAGAAGATCGCTGGAAAGCCGATGCTCGGCCATGTCGTGGACACCGCGCGCGCCCTCGCGCCCGCCGGCATCCACGTCGTCTATGGCCACGGCGGTGAGCAGGTGCGCGAGGCGTTCGCCGCGCAGGACGACCTCCACTGGGCCGAACAGGCAGAACGCCTGGGCACGGGCCATGCGGTGCAACAGGCCATGCCCGGCGTGCCGACCGACGCCCGCGTCCTCATCCTCTATGGCGACGTCCCGCTGATCGAGGCCGCGACGCTGCGTCGCCTGCTCGATGCGCCCGGTCGCATCGCCGTGCTGGTGGCGGACCTGGACGACCCGACCGGCTACGGCCGGATCGTGCGCGACGCGGAAGGCAACGTCGGGCGCATCGTCGAGCACAAGGATGCCAATGAGGAAGAACGCGACATCCGCACCGTCAACACGGGCATCCTCGTCGCCGATGGCGAGCCGTTGCGGCGCTGGCTCGGGCACCTGGGCAACGAGAATGCGCAGGGCGAGTACTACCTGACCGACGTCTTCACCGCCGCGGCCAGCGAGTTCAATGCGGCCGAAATGGTCCACGTGGACGCGCCGGTGGAGGTGGAGGGCGCCAACGATCCCTGGCAACTGTCCCAGCTCGAGCGCGCCTTCCAGCTTCGGGCCGCGCGCGCGCTGTGCGTCCAGGGCGCGCGCCTGGCCGATCCCGCCCGGTGCGACATCCGCGGTGCCGTGGCGGTGGGTCGCGACGTGGAGATCGACGTCGACGTGGTGTTCGAGGGCCGGGTGGAGCTGGGCGACGGCGTGCAGGTGGGGCCTTTCTGCCGGCTCAAGGACGTGCGCCTCGGCGCGGGCACCGTCGTCCATGCGCATTGCGACCTCGATGGCGCGGTGGTCGAGGGTGCCGCGGCGATCGGTCCCTACGCACGACTGCGGCCCGGCACCGTGCTTGCCGATGGCGCGCGCGTGGGCAATTTCGTTGAAACCAAGAACACCACCCTGGGGGTGGGCAGCAAGGCCAACCACCTCACCTACCTGGGGGACGCCACGGTGGGCGCCGGGGTCAACATCGGCGCCGGCACCATCACCTGCAACTACGACGGGGTGAACAAGTCGAAGACGCGGATCGGCGATGGTGCCTTCATCGGCTCGAACAGCTCGCTGGTCGCGCCGGTGGAGATCGGCGCGCAGGCCACCATCGCGGCGGGCTCGGTGATCACCCGCACCGCGCCGGGAGGACAGCTGACCGTCGCGCGCGCGCGCCAGTCCGTCGTCGAAGGCTGGCACCGCCCGAGCAGGAAACCGGCCTCCTGAGTCGCCCTCGGGCCTGCCGCGCCCCGGTCGAGCGGGAAGGGGGGCGGGAACGGCGTGCCTCGAGGGGAGAAGTGGAGCGTTGGCCCCTGGCGTCGGGTGGATGGCCCGGGAAAGCCGCCCTCAGTGCGGCAACACCATGCTCACGCACAGGCCGCCGGCCTCGCGGTTGAGCAGGGCGATGCGCCCGTCGTGCGCCTCGGCGATCTCGCGTGCCAGAGCGAGCCCCAGGCCGGTGCCGTTGCGCTTGGTGGAGTAGAACGGCAACAGCGCGTTGGCCAGCACCGCCTCGTTCATGCCGGTGCCGCGGTCCAGGATGTCGATGCGCCAGTCCTCCGGGAGCCGTCTCAGCGACAGCTTGACCTCCTCCGGCGGCGACCCGGATTCATGCGCGTTCTTGAGCAGGTTGATCAGGCATTGCTCGACCTGCGCGGTGTCGAATCGCGCGATGCCGCCGTCGGGGATGCCTTCGGCGACGAACTCGACCTGTGCGCGGAGCTGGGCGACGAAACGCGACCACTCCACCGACTGCAGCCGCGGCGCCGGCAGTTTGGCGAAGCGGGCGTAGTCGCGGATGAAGCCTTCCAGGTGCCGCGCGCGATCCTCGATCGTGGCCAGTGCATTGGGCAGGCGTTCGTGCTGGCCCCGGCGCAGCAGCTCGGCGCTGGAGTGCGCGAGCGAGGCGATCGGCGCGAGCGAATTGTTGAGCTCGTGGCTGATCACCCGGATCACCTTCTTCCAGGTCTGGACTTCCTGCCGGCGGAGCTCCGCCGTCAGCAGCCGCAGCATGACCAGTTCATGGCGGCGCCCATTGAGCCGGAACTGGCGGCGCGACAGATGGTAGATGTCCTCGTTGTCTTCGTCGCCCACGGTGAACATGCCGTCGCCCCCGCGGTCGAAGGCCTCCCGCATCGCCACCGGCGCACCGGCGACGATGTCGTCGAAGGCCTGTCCCTCCAGCCGTCGCCCTTCGCCGAGCATCTTCCGCGCCGCCAGGTTGCCGTGCACGATGCGCCGCGCCGGATCCACCAGGACCATCGCCACCGGCGTGTTCTGGACCATGGTGTCGAGCAGCAGCTCGCGTTGGATGAGCGCGTTGCGCTGTTCCCGAAGGGTGTCGCCGAGGCGGTTGTGGCTGTCGACCAGCCGGGCCAGCTCGCCCCGGCCGCGCCAGTTCAGGCCGAAACTGTAGTCGCCGTCGCGATAGCTGGCGACGGTGCCGCTGAGCGCGCGGAACAGCGAATGCATCGGCGCGAAGGCGCGGCGGACATGGTAGGCCAGCAGGGGCGCGAGCAGCGCGCAGGCGAGCAGGACCGCCATCCATCGATGCGGGAGGAACGTCGAGAGCCAGGCGGCGAGCGCGGCCGCGAGCAGCATGTAGGCCAACGCGATCGCGCTGTAGGTGACGCTCAACGGTAGCCGGCGCCAGTCGAGCATGCTCAGTCCCGCTTGATCCCGAGGCGGTCCAGCCGGCGGTACAGGGCCTGGCGCGACAGGCCGAGGTCGTTGGCGGCCTGCGCCATCACGCCGCCATGCCGTTCCAGCGCGGCTTCGATGGCGGCGCGATCGGGCTCGTCGGCGCCGGAGGGGGGGCTGGCCGACGGCGCGCTGGGGGCCGGCAGGCCCAGGTCCGCGGCGGTGATGGTCTCGTTGCGCGCCAACAGTGCGCCGCGTTGCAGGGTATTGCGCAATTCCCGCACGTTGCCCGGCCAGCCATGGCCGCGCAAGGCCTGCTCGGCATCCGCAGAGAGCGACTTGCCCGGTGGAAGGAAGTGCCGGGCCAGCGGCAGGATGTCGTCGCTGCGCCGGGCCAGTGGGGGCACCTTCACCTCGATGGCATTGAGCCGGTAGTAGAGGTCCTCGCGGAAGCGGCCCTCGCGGATCATCTCCGGCAGGTCCGCGTTGGTCGCGCTCACCACGCGCACCTTGACGCTGCGTTCGCGGTTGCTGCCCAGGCGCTCGAAGCGGCCGGTCTCCAGCACGCGGAGCAACTTGACCTGGCCGGCCGGCGGCAGGGTGCCGATCTCGTCGAGGAACAGCGTGCCGCGGTCGGCGGCTTCGAACTTGCCCTCGCGCGCGCGGCTGGCGCCGGTGTAGGCGCCGGCGTCGGCGCCGAACAGCTCGGCCTCGATCAGCTCCCCCGGGATCGCGCCGCAGTTGAGCGCGACGAAGGGGCCGTCGGCCACCGCGGAGTTCGCATGCACGATCTCCGCGTACTTCTCCTTGCCGGCGCCATTGGGGCCGGTGATGAGCACGGGCAGCTCCGAGCGCGCGACCTGGCAGGCCAGCGCGATCGCGCGTTCGCTCGCCGCGTCGGCGTAGACCAGGCCGCGCAGGTCGAACTCGGCGAGGGCGTCGCGGCGGCGACGTTCGCTGCGCTGGTGGCGCGCGAGTTCACGCCGGGTCTCCGACAGCTCCAGCAGGTTGTTCACCGCCGCCAGCAGCTTGTGGTCGTCCCAGGGCTTGCCCAGGTAATCCGCCGCCCCGGCGCGCACCAGCTCCACTGCCGATTCCAGGTGGGTCCAGGCCGTCAGGAGGATCACCGGCAGGTCCGGATGGCGCGTCCGGATGTCGTGGAACAGGGCGACGCCTTCGTCGCCCGAGGTGGTGTCGGCATGGAAGTTCATGTCCTGCACGACGAGGTCGATGTCGCGCCCCGCCAGCATCTCCAGTCCGTCCTCCGGCGACCCGGCGACGACGGTGTCGATGTCGTGGAGGGAAAACAACGTGTCCAGCGCGGTGGCCACGGCGGGATTGTCGTCGATGACAAGGATGGTGGGCATGGACGGCCAGGCAGGGGGTGGAGGGGACGCGGGCGGCCAGCTTAGCCTGCCGCCAGACATGGCGCATGCGGGACGGTGCGGACGCACCGCCCGTCCCGCGTGCGGGGTTACACGCTGCGCGTGGCGACGGCCGGCGGTACGGCGGCCGCGCGTCGCGCGGGGGCGAACACGGCGACCTGGCCCAGCAACCACAGGGCCGCCGCGCCCACCGGCAGGTACATCGCCGGCAGGCGACCCAGTTCGTAGTGCGACATCAACCACTGGTTGATGCCGTACGCGCCGATCATGCCGATCACGATGCCGAAGCTGGCGAGGAGGAAGTTCTCGGTCTGGAAGTAACGCAACACCTGGCCGCGGGTGGCGCCCAGCGCGCGGCGGATGCCGATCTGCTTGGTCCGTTGCTGCACCCAGAAGCTCGCCAGGCCGACGATCCCCAGCGCGGTGACCACCAGCAGCGCGATGCATACCGAGACCAGCAGCCAGACCATCGAGCGATCGGCCTGGTAGTGCTCGGACTTGAGCTGTTCGAAGGTCTTGCTGGAGGTCAGCACGCGCCGCGGGTTGATCGCTTCCATCCGTGCGATCGCCGCGTCCATCACTTCCTGCCGACGCCCGGGATCGGTGCGGATGACGGTGTGCGCGAAGGGGAAGCGCACCGGGAAGATCATCGACATGTAGGCGGCGGCCGGGCCACCCTCTTCGTTCGGGCGGATCAGGGTGTCGACCACGCCCACCACCTGCATGGGCTTGTCGCCCCAGCTGTAGAAGGACTTGCCGACGGCGTTCCCTTCGGGGAACAGGGTGTCGGCCAGGGCCTGGCTGATCACGACCGCCGGGATCTCGACCTCCGACCCGGGCTCCTGCAACGCGAGGAAGTCGACGTACTCGTCGGCGTTGAAATAGCGGCCCTGGGCCAGCTTGAGGCCGAAGGTATCGAGCAGCCCCTCCTCGCCGAGGTAGACGGTGGCCGAGGTCGTGGGATCGACCTGGTCCTGGGTCATGTTGATCGAGCTGTTCCAGGAGCCGTTGCCGAACGGGATCTGGTTGACCCGGGTGGCCCCGCGCACGCCCGGGAGTTGCCGCAGGGCGGCGAGGTCCTCGCGGGTCGAGGCCTGCGCGTTGTCGTCCTGGCCGACGCCGGTGTAGCGCAGCACCACCAGTTCGTTCTCGGCGAGTCCGGAAGGTCGGTCCATGCGTTCGACGCGCTGGCTGATCAGGTAGACGGCGTTGCAGATGATCGCGCAGGACAGGGCGATCTCCAGCACGATGAGCGCGGCCGCGGTCTTGTGGCGGCGCAGGGTGGAAAGAATCGGCATGATGTCCATGGCGGGCCTCATTGGCTCTTGAGCTGGATGGCGGGAGCGACCTGGCAGGCGCGCCAGGCCGGCAACAGGCCGGCGACCACGCTGGCCGCGACGGCGAGGACGAAGGTGGTCAGCAGCATCGACAGGTCGAGCTGGGCCAGCGGGGCGTAACCGACCGGTTGCTGGCGAACGGCCCAGAGGCCGAGCAGGGCCAGGCCCAGTCCCGCGATACCCCCGGCGAAGCCGACCATGCCGGCTTCGACCAGGCATTGGCTGAAGATCGCGCGCCGGGAGGCACCCAGCGCGCGGCGCACGCCGATCTCGCTGGAGCGGCGCAGGAACTTCGCCAGCAGCAGTCCCACGGTGTTGAGCAGGCAGACGGCGAGGAAGCCGAAGGCCAGCCATACCTGCAGCCGCACGTCCTGCGGCACCACGCCGTTGAAGTCCAGCCATTCCATCACGTTGCGCAGGCGCACGTTGGTCGGGCGTTCGAAGCGACCACTCTCGCGCTGCTGGTCGGAATAGTTGGACAGGTACTGCCGGAAGTCGCCGGCCCTGGCGGGATCCATCTCGACCCAGTACTGCAGCCACGCGCAGGACGCATTGACGCCCCGGTTGCCTTCGGGATCGGGCTCGGCGTCCTCCAGTGCGGTCGGGGTCGCCCAGCAGTTCATGTTGCCGTCGGTGTCGATCTTGAGGTCCATGCCGGTCCAGAACGGGATGTAGAACTGTTCGTCGTCGTTGAGGCCGCGGCCGGTGGAAGTGTCGTAGAACTTGAGCGTCGGCTCCCACGCATCCAGCACGCCGGTGACGGTGAACACGTTCTGGTCCAGGCTGATCGTCTTGCCGACGCTGTCGCTGCCACCGAACAGCTTCTCGTTGAGCTCGCTCGATATGACGACGAGCCGGCCCCGTCCCTCGTCTTCCGTTCGGCTCCATCCATTGCCGTACTTGAAGGGAATGTCGAACAGGCCGAAGAAATCCGCCGTGGTCATCCGGCCGGAGACGTGCATCGGATCGATGCCCTCGCGGTCCGGTTCGATGACCGCGCTGGCGCCACTCATGAACGCCTGGCGCTCGCCCTTCGCATCGCGCAACAGGCGCTCGGCGTCGAAGCGCGTCATCTGGCTCTGCGGCTCCTGGCCCGGCTGGAACCCCCCGATCGATTCGGAGTCGAGCTGCACGTAGAACAGCCGCTCGCTCTTCTGCGGAATGGGATCGCCGGACAGCACGTGGAACACCGTCAGGGTGGTCATGCTGGCGCCGATGCCGAGCGCGATCGCGAGCACCATCAGGGCGGTCAGCACCTTGTTGCGCCGGAAGCTCCGCAGCGCGAGATCGAGGTAGTAGGCGAACATGGTCGGCCCCTCAGGCGTTGGACGAAGTGGCTTCGGTACGGCTGGCCTGCGCGACCCGGCTCAGGCTGGACTCGACCGACACGTCGGTGGCCATGCCGTCGACGATGTGCACGTTGCGCTGCGCGCGCGCGGCCAGTTCCGGGTCGTGGGTGACCATGACGATGGTGGTGCCGGCGGCGTTGATCTCCTCCAGGAGTTCCATCACGCCACGCGCCATCTGCGAGTCCAGGTTGCCGGTCGGCTCGTCGGCGAGCAGCAGTCGCGGGCTGCCCGCCAGCGCGCGGGCGATCGCCGCGCGCTGCTGCTGGCCGCCGGAGAGTTCGGCCGGGTAGTGCTTCATGCGCGAGCCCAGGCCGACCTGGCCGAGCGCCTTCTCGATGCGCTCGCGCCGCTCGGCCGCGGGCATGCCGCGGTAGCGCAGGGGCACGTCGGCGTTGTCGAACAGGTTGAGGTCCGGGATCAGGTTGAAGCTCTGGAAGATGAAGCCGATCTTCTGGTTGCGCAGCCGGCTGCGCGCATCGTCGGACATGCCGCTCACGTCCTCGCCGTCGAGCTTGTAGACGCCCCCGGTATAGGTCTCCAGCAGGCCGGCGATGTTCAGGAAGGTGGTCTTGCCCGAGCCCGAGGGCCCGGTCACCGCGACGAACTCGCCTTCGCGCACGTGCAGGTCGAGCGAGCGCAGTGCATGGGTTTCAACGAGTTCGGTGCGGTAGACCTTGGTGACGGCTTGCATGTGCAGCATGGCGGACTCCATCGGATGGGCGTGCAGGTGGCGTGGCGGTGGGCCGGGGCGCATCCCACGGGATGCGGGGAAGGGGCGGCGGGTTGCGCCCCGGCGGTCAACGAATGCGGAAACGGACGGGCAGGTGGCTCTCCGGGACATAGCCGGTGGCGCGGTGGCGCCGGAACGGAGCCGGGCGGTTGGCCGCCGGCTGGGCCAGCTCGGCGAGGCTCCCGATGCCGGCGAGCCCGTCGATCAGTCGCAGGCGCGTGGGCACGGCCGCGGCGATCTGGTCGGCATCCCAGTGCAGGTGGAAGGGGAAGGGGACGTTGGAATCGACGTGGGGGATCATGGCGTTACTCTCCTGAGATGCGGATGCGTTCTGCGTCGCCGAACTGGTCGGCGCCGGAGACCACGACGCGGTCGCCGGGTTGGAGGCCTTCGAGGATCTCGACGGCGTTGAGGCTGCTCACGCCGGTGCGGACGGCGCGGCGGACGGCGGTGCTGCCGTCCATGACGTAGGCCACGTGGCCGCCGCCCTGGTCGACGAACGGGCCGCGTTCGACCTGGAGCACGTTCTCGCGGGTGTCCAGGGTGATGCGGGCGCTGAGGCGCTGGTTCTGGCGCAGGCCGGGCGGCTGCTTGTCGCTGAAGCGCAGCCGGGCGGTGACCTCGCCATTGACCACTTCCGGCGACACCGCCGAGACCTCGCCCGGGAACGGCTGGCCGCTGCCGCTGGCCAACTGCGCCGGCATGCCGATCGCCAGGTCGCGGGCGAAGCTCTCCGGCACGCGGATCTCGACCTCGAAGCGGGTCAGGTCGACGACGGTGAGGATCGGCGCGTCGTCGGCGACATTGGACCGCTGCGCGACCTGGACCTGGCCGACCTGGCCGTCGAAGGGCGCGCGCAGCGTCAGCGCGTCGACCTGCCGCTGCACTTCGGTGACCACCGCGCGCTGGCGGTCGGCCAGCAGGCGCTTGTTGCGGGTATCGAGGCCCGCGCCCTGGCCCTGCAGCGCGTATTCGCGGCGTGCCTGGGCGAGTCCGAGCTCGGCCTTCTTCAGGTTGTCCTGCGCGCGCGCCACGTCGACCTGGGCGACGGCACCGCCGGCGTACGCACGCTCGTTGCGTTCCAGGTCGCGCCGGGCCGCGGTCTGGTCGATCTCGGCCTGGTCCAGCGCCTTCCGGGCCTGCGAGCGCGAGATCTGCGCGTCCAGGCCGGCGCGGCTGGCCTCTGCCTCGAAGCTGGCCAGGGTGGCCTGTTCCTGGGCCAGCTGGCTGCGCAGCTCCGGACTGTCGATCTCGGCCAGCGGCTGGTCCTGCTTGACCACGTCGCCGGCGACCACTTTCAGGGTGACCGTGCCGGGGGCGACCGCGTACAGGGTCGGGCTGTTGGCGGCGATCACCCGGCCGTCCGCGCGGATGTCGCGGACCAGGTCGCCCCGCGTGACCTCGGCGATCCGCAGCCGCGAGGCATCCACCGAGCGCCCGCCGCCGACCCAGCCGGCCACCAGCCATCCCGCCAACAGGACCAGGGCCGCGCCGACGCCGAAGGCGATCAGCCGGGGCCGGCGTCGCCGACCCGGTTGGGAAGAGACCTGGCGATCCTGGCCGGAGGTGTCGCGGATGCTCATGCGGTTGCGGTTCCATGGGAGGCGCTGAAGCGCGTTACCTGGGTTGACGCATGAACCGTGCCAACAATAAGTGGCTGATTCTTCCGCCTTTTCACGTATGAGAAATGTGTCCGGTCACTGTCCCGGGTGTCCGCCGGACGGTACAGGCCGGTGTCCGACGCGATAGACTTGCCCGTCGCCGATGGAGTGCTGCTGAATGTGTGGAATCGTGGGTGCGATCGCCGATCGCGATGTAGTGCCGGTCCTCGTCGAGGGCCTCAAGCGTCTTGAATACCGCGGTTACGACTCCGCCGGCATCGCCGTGTTCGATGGCAGCGAGGTCCGGCGCGTGCGTCGGACCGGCCGCGTGGCGGAGATGGAAGCCGCGGCGGCCAGCGAGGGACTGACCGCCGGACTCGGCATCGGGCATACGCGCTGGGCCACCCACGGGGGCGTGACGGAAGCCAACGCCCACCCGCACGTGAGCTTCAACGAGCTGGCGGTGGTCCACAACGGCATCATCGAGAACCACGATGCCCAGCGCGAGCGCCTGATGGCCGCGGGCTATGTGTTCGAGTCGCAGACCGACACCGAGGTCATCGCGCACCTGGTGCACTTCCACCAGAAGCAGGGCGGCACCCTGCTGCAGGCCGTGCAGCGCGCGGCCAACGAGCTCGAGGGCGCCTACGCCATCGCCGTGGTCAGCAAGCACGAGCCCGACCGCCTCATCGCCGCACGCATGGGCTGTCCGCTCCTGGTCGGACTCGGCAAGGGCGAGAATTTCGTCGCCAGCGACGTATCGGCGATCATCCAGGCCACCCGCGAAGTGATCTTCCTGGAAGAGGGCGACACCGCCGACATCACCCGCGACACGGTCCGTGTGTTCGATGGCGAGGGGCGCGAGGTCCAGCGCGAGGTGCACGTCTCCGACGTGTCGCTGGCCTCATTGGAGCTGGGCCCCTACCGCCACTTCATGCAGAAGGAGATCCACGAGCAGCCGCGCGCGATCGCCGACACCATCGAAGCGGTGATCGACGAAGGCGGGTTCACGCCTGCGCTGTTCGGCGAGGATGCGCAGTCCGTGCTCGCCGATGTCGAAGGCGTGCAGATCCTCGCCTGCGGCACCAGCTACTACGCGGGCCTCACCGCCCGCTACTGGATCGAAGCGATCGCCGGCCTGCCCTGCACGGTGGAGATCGCCAGCGAGTACCGCTACCGCGCCGCCGTCGCCAATCCCAGGTACCTCGTCGTGACGATCTCGCAGTCGGGCGAAACCCTGGACACGATGGAAGCGCTCAAGTACGCCAAGTCGCTCGGCCACGACAAGACGCTGTCCATCTGCAACGTGCCCGAAAGCGCGATCCCGCGCGCCAGCAAGCTCGTCTACTACACGCGCGCGGGCGCGGAGATCGGCGTCGCCTCGACCAAGGCATTCACCACCCAGCTGGTGGCCCTGTTCACCCTGACCGCGACCCTGGCCAAGCTGCGCGGCCGGCTGTCCGGCGACCAGGAAAGCGAACACCTCGATGCCCTGCGCCAGTTGCCCGGCAGCGTCCAGCACGCCTTGAACCTGGAGCCGCAGATCATCGGCTGGTCGGAGCGCTTCGCGCCCAAGCAGCATGCGCTGTTCCTCGGGCGCGGCGTGCACTATCCGATCGCGATGGAGGGCGCCCTGAAGCTCAAGGAGATCTCCTACATCCACGCCGAGGCCTATCCGGCCGGCGAACTCAAGCACGGCCCCCTGGCCCTGGTGGACGCCGAGATGCCGGTCGTGGTGATCGCGCCGAAGGACAGCCTGCTGGAGAAGGTGAAGTCGAACATCCAGGAAGTGCGTGCGCGTGGTGGCGAGATGTTCGTGTTCGCCGACCTCGACAGCCAGTTCGGCGAGTCCGAACAGGTCCACGTGATCCGCACCCCCCGCCACGTCGGCGTCCTGTCGCCGATCGTGCACGCGATCCCGGTGCAACTGCTGGCCTACCATGCCGCCCTGGCCCGCGGCACCGACGTCGACAAGCCGCGCAACCTCGCCAAATCGGTGACGGTGGAGTAAGCGCCTGCAGCGCCGCTGCGGCGCCGGCACTCGGTCCGTGCCGGGTGCCGGGATGCCACGGGCTCAGCGCGCCGGCGCGTAGCGCAGAGTCAGGAACCACTCGCGGCCGGGTTGGTTGTAATAGGCCACGGTCTCGTAGTCGCGGTCGAAGGCATTGGCCAGGCGCGCCTGCAATGTCCATGCCGGCGCGAGCGCATACTCGCCGCGCACGTCGAACGTGGCGTATCCCCCCAGGCGAACGCTGTTGGCGGCGTCGTCTTGGCGCTCGCCTTCGGCGACGCCGGTGAAGCCCAGGCGGAACGTGCCGAACGCGCGATCCAGGTCGATGCGCGCGCTGCGGGCCGCACGGCGCGGCAGCGCGTTGCCGGCGTTGGCACCGCTCCGGTTCTCGGCGTCGACGAAGCTGGCGCTGGCGTCGAGCCTCCAGCCCCACGCCTGCGTGTCCATGCCCAGCTCCATGCCGCGCAGGCGCGCGCGTTCGATGTTGTTGGGCAGGAACAGGCCGGCGTCGTAGGCGATCAGGTCGTCGACATGGGTGCTGAAACCGTCGACGCGCCAGTTGAGGGCGTCGCCCTGGTGGGCGAGCCCGAGCTCCCAGCTGCGCGAGGACTCGGGTCGCAGGTCGGCATTGCCGAAGAAGGGGTAGTACAGCTCGTTGAAGGTGGGGGCCTTGAACGCGCTGCCGTAGCCCGCGGTCAGGCGCCAGGCGTCACCGAGGTCGATGCCCCAGCCGAGGCTGCCGGTGGTGTGGCCGCCGAACTGTTCGTTGTCGTCGCGGCGAAGGCTGGCTTCCAGGGACTGTGTCCCGAACTGGCCCTGGTACTGCACGAACGCCGCCTT
>JAUIJO010000276.1 GCA_030431185.1 Gammaproteobacteria bacterium
CATCGGCCTCGAGCAGCGCGATGCGGACCTCCCGCAGGGACTCGCAGATGTTCTCCTCGGTCAGGCGGCCGCGGCCGCGCAGGCGCTCGATGGTGCCGGAAAGTCGCTGGGTCAGGGATTCGAACATCGCAGTGCAACCGGAAAACAGGGCGGGCGCGGATTATAGCGCCCCGCGGCCGCGAGCCCGAACGCACGCCGGCGACGCCTGCCGGGATGCGACGGTGGCCACACGGTCGACCGGCGCCTGTGCGACACTCCGCCGATGACAATCGTTCTCATCGCCATCATCGCCTACCTCGCGGCCACCGGCCTGCTGGTGGGCGAACTCCGCAATGGCCGCCCCGCCCGCGGACCCCGTCCCTGGTGGTGGCTGGCCTGGATCGGCACCGCCTGCCACGCCCTCGCCCATGTCATGGCCTGGCGAGCGACCGGGCGCGCGGACCTGCACTTCTTCGCCGCGCTGTCCCTGGTCGGGCTGGGCATGGCGGCGCTGACCGCCGTGTTCGCCACGCGCGGGCGTATGTCGGCGCTGGGGGTGGTGGTGTTCCCGTTGGCGGCGGCGATGCTGGCGGCGGACTTCATGCACGAACCCGGCATCGCGCGTCCGCTCGACTGGCGCCTGCAACTGCATGCCTGGCTGGCCCTGCTCGCCTACGCCACGCTCGCCGTGGCCGCGTTGCTGGCGGTGATGCTGTGGCTGCAGGAACGCGCCCTGCGCCGGCGCGAGATCCATGGCTGGCTGCGGGCCCTGCCGCCACTGGTGGAGCTCGAGAGCCTGCTGTTCCGCACCATCACGGTCGGCTTCATCCTGCTCACCGCCACCCTGCTGACCGGCATGCTGTTCGTGGAGAACCTGTTCGCCCAGCACCTGGTGCACAAGACCGTGCTGAGCGTGCTGTCGTGGCTGGTGTTTGGCGGCCTGCTGCTGGGGCGCTGGCGCCACGGCTGGCGCGGCACCAAGGCCGTGCACTGGACCCTGGTGGCGATGAGCCTGCTGGTACTCGCGTTCTTCGGCAGCAAGTACGTACTCGAGCTGATCCTCAGGCGCGGCGCCTGAGCACCGCGTACCTGCGGGCTGGAACGCTGTGTTCCGGCCTCCAGCATCGTCCGGACATTTAGTTGCCTTGACAACTATTGCCGGGGCTATGAAAATAGCGCCCATGAACACGTCCTCGTCCTCCCCCTGCACGGGCTCCTCGCTGGGCCTGCTGTTCCGCCAGGTCCGCGACGCCATGTGGGCCCGCATGGAGCGCGAGCTGACCCGGGCCGGCCACGACCTGAGTTTCAGCCAGTACATCACCATCAAGACGCTCGCCGACAACAGCCAGGGCGCCAGCGAACTGGCGCGTGCCGCCGAGCTCAATCCCGGTGCGATGACGCGCCTGCTCGACAAGCTCGAGGCGCGCGGCCTCCTGGTCCGCAACAGCGATCCCGCCGACCGTCGCGCCCTGGTGATCGAGCTCACCGAGGCCGGTCGCCGGCTCTGGGTCGACGTCAACGAATGCGGGGCCCGTGTCCGCGAGCAGGCGATGAAGGACATGGACGCCGACGAACAGGCGCAGTTGCTGGCCCTCCTGGTCCGCGTGCGCGACAACCTCACTGCCTACGGGGCCTGAACCGATGCGCCCGATTTCCCTCCCCTCCCGGCTCGCCCTCCCGCTGGTCCTCGCCAGCCTGGTGGGCTGCGCCACAAGCGGCGGGCTGGAGCCCGCCGGCCAGCTGGCCTCACCCGACGCCCTGGTCGCCGGCGACAGCCTCGCGCCGCACGTCTCCAGCGATGCGGCCTTCCCCGACACCGAGTGGTGGACCGCGTTCGGCGACCCCCAGCTCGACGCGCTCATCGGGGAGGCACTGCGCGGCACCCCCAGCCTCGCCGCCGCCGACGCGCGCCTGCGCCAGGCCCGCGCGCGCGCCGGCCTGGCCGACGCGCAGCGCAAGCCCACCATCGGCGCCACCGCGCAGTACTCCGGCCTGAGGATCGGCGAGACCATCGCACCGGAACCGATCGGCGGCGAATACACCGGGGTCGAGCTGCTCAGCATCGGTTTCGACCACAGCTTCGATTTCTGGGGCGGCAAGCGCGCCCAATGGGACGCCGCGCTGGGCCAGGCCCGCGCTGCCGAGGTCGATGCGCAGGCCGCGCGGCTGGGCCTGTCGGCCAACATCGCCCGCGCCTACGTCGCGCTCGCCCAGGCCTACGAGGCCCTGGCCGTGGCGCAGGCCGAACAGGAACGCGCGAACGGATTGCAGGCGCTCAGCGACAAGCGCGTCCAGGCGGGCCTGGACAACCGCATGCAGCTCGAGCGGGCGCGTGCGAACGTCGCCTCCGCGCGGCAGCAGGCGCAGGCGGCACGGCAGCAGATCGATGCCGCCCGCAACGCCATCGCCGCCCTGCTCGGCCAGGGCCCCGACCGGGGCCTGGCGATCACCCGCCCCACCCTCCTGCAGGCGCCCGCGCCGGGCGTGCCCGACGTGCTCCCGAGCGAACTCCTGGGCCACCGGCCGGACATCGTCGCCGCCCGCTGGCGCGCCGAAGCCGCGCTGCGCGGCATCGATGCGAGCAAGGCCGCGTTCTACCCGACCGTCAACCTCAAGGCGATGGTCGGCCTGGCTTCGATCGGTCTCTCCGACCTGTTCCGGACCGAAGCCGGCCTGATCCAGGGCGGTCCCGCGATCAGCCTGCCGATCTTCGACGGCGGCCGCCTGCGCGCCCGGCTCGACGCCAGCGACGCGGATTTCGACCTGGCCGCGGCCGACTACAACGGGCGGCTGGCGGCCGCCCTGCGCGAAGTCACCGACGCCGTGCAGGGTGCGTCGGCGCTCGATGCCCGCATCGCCACCACCACCGAGGCCCGCGATGCGGCGGACCAGGCCTGGCAGATCGCCACCCAGCGCTACCGGGCCGGACTCGGCACCCAGCTCGATGTCCTGGCCGCGCAGCAGCCCCTCCTGCAGCTCGACCAGATGCTGGCCACCCTGCGCGCGCAACGCCTGGTCGCTTCGATCGATCTCGACGAAGCGCTCGGCGGTGGCCTCGACCTTCCGTCCCCGTCTTCCGCCCAGTGAACGCATCGCGTCCCCGGCCCCCCTCCAAGGCACTCCGATGACCCGCAAGATCAACCCCAACGCACAAGACACCCCCGCCACCCCGCCGGCGCGCAACGGCAAGCGTCGCAAGGCGCTGGCCATCCTCGGCGGCGTCGTGGTGGTCGCAGGCATCGCCTGGACCGCGTGGTACCTCCTCGTCGCCCGCTGGCACGAGAGCACCGACGATGCCTATGTCCAGGGCGACGTGGTCACCATCACGCCGCAGACCATCGGCACGGTGATCGACATCGGCGCCGAGGAAGGCATGAAGGTCAAGGCCGGGCAGACCCTGGTGCAGCTCGACCCCGACGACGCCGACGTCGCCTACCAGCAGGCCC